>NZ_JBAZDW010000001.1:0-57822 GCF_041654235.1 Dehalococcoides sp.
TGGACGGAGGGGTAAGCGCCGTACTGGGCACTCATACCCACGTAGCCACTTGTGATACCCGTTTGCTGCCCAAAGGCACTGCATATGTCAGTGATATTGGCATGGTAGGGCCTATTGATTCGATAATAGGGGATGAACCTGATTCGGTTATCCAGCGTTTTTTGACCGGTATACCCGGCCGCCTGAGTGTAGCCCAAGGCAGGGTAATGCTTAATGCCGTAGTGGTTACGGTAAACACCAAAACCGGACTGGCCACAAGTATCGAACGCATTTACCGGGAGATAAGCTAGAAATGGCTTCTAAAGTAGACCTGCATATCCACACCACCGTTTCAGACGGTGTTCACTCACCTGAGAATATTATTGCCAAAGCCGCCAAAGTACATATGGAGTATATTGCCATATGTGACCATGACAATCTGGACGGAATTGGCCTTGCCATACAGACTGCCCGAAAATACCCCAAACTAAGGGTTATACCCGGGGTGGAAATCAGCACTGATTACAGCGGTGGGGATGTCCACATTCTGGGGTATTTTGTAGATTACAAAGACCCGTTTTTGAATGAAACTCTGACTGAAATGCGCCGCTCCAGAGTGGAACGAGCCCGTGACATGGTAATAAAACTTAATGAACTGGGTATGGAAATAAGCTGGCAGAGAGTTTCCGAAATTGCCGGTGAAGGCACTGTGGGACGGCCGCATATTGCCACTGCCCTGCTGGAAAAGGGCTATATCCAGAACATGGGCGAGGCCTTTGAAAAATACATAGGTCGGGGCGGCCCGGCCTATGTTGAACGGATAAAAATGGGCCCCGAAGAAGCCGTCCGGCTGGTGCTAAACTGCGGAGGGATACCGGTTATGGCCCACCCCCTGACCATAATGGATCACGAACCCATGGTGGAACGGCTGGTTCAGGCCGGGCTGATGGGTTTGGAATGCCACTACGGGGGGTTCAACCCCCAGCAAATAGACGGCTTAGTCAAACTTGCCGCCAAACACAAACTACTGACTACCGGCGGCAGCGATTACCACGGTCTGGACGAACTTACCGAAACACCCATCGGCGGGGCGGAAGTACCCATGCAGGATGCTAAAAAACTTATTGCCAAAGCCCGTGAAATTAAGGCAAAAGGCCTGGCGGAGGATATGGAATGAGCCCTGTATTTCTTATTATGATACCGGCAGGCTATCTGGTAGGGGCTATCCCCATGGCATATCTGCTTTCAAGGTGGCGGCGGGGTATAGATATCCGCCGTTACGGAAGCGGCAATGTCGGTGCTTCCAATGTGATTAAAACAGCCGGCAAAAAACTGGGGCTGGCGGTTTTTGTTTTTGATGTTTCCAAAGGGGCTATTATTATCCTGTTAGCCGGCTGGCTGGGGCTGGAACTCTGGCAACAAATAGTAGTCGGCCTGCTTACCATTGCCGGGCATAACTGGCCGGTCTTCCTCCGCTTTAACGGGGGAAGAGGTATTGCCACCTCACTGGGAGTGGCTCTGGTAATGGCTCCTGTTCCGGCATTGATAGCGCTGAGTACTGCACTCACCTTCGGTTTTTTCAAAAAAATGGCTCCGGGGGTTTTTCTGGGAGTAGGGGCGTTGCCGGTTATGTCAGGGTATTTTCACGGTTTTTTTGGCGTGCAGGAACACCAGACGGTAACCTGGGGTTTTGCGGGGCTTTTTTTGATTATGATTGTCCGCCGCCTGATGGCACCTGACAGCGAATACTCCAGCACCGTTTCCAAAGCTGAACTTGTATTTAACCGCATGTTTCTTGACCGGGATATACGAAGCCGCTCTGTCTGGATAAACCGCAATACCGCTGCCCATAAAGAAGGTCTGGGTATTTAATAACCCGTCCTCACCTGCCGCAAAATTTATTCCCGATAGTCAAAACGGCAAACATCTTTCAGTACACACCCTTCACAACCGGGTTTGACCCTGCAATGCTCTTTGGCATGCCTGACTATAAGGGCATGGTATTCGTTATAAAGGGCGGCATCAGCGGCCAGATTTGCCGTAAAAAGCCTTTGAAGACGGTCATAACCCGCTTCCTTTTCCGTCAGACCCAAACGGCTGAAAATCCTTCGGGTATAAGCGTCTATAACAAAAACGGGCTTTCCGCAGGCATATAAAAGTATGGAGTCGGCTGTTTCTTCACCTATGCCCCACACACTCAGCAATTCATCACGAAGAACACTACTCTCTATCTCCAGCAGTTTTTCAGCTTGTCCGCCGCAGCCAGTCTGAAGCCAATTTGACAGGGCTTTCAGTTTGCGGACTTTTACATTAAAGTAGCCTGAGGGACGGATAGATTCAGCCAGAGCGTTGTCAGCGGCCTGCAATATAGCCTCTGCCGAGAGCAAATTAGCCTCTTTCAGCCTTGAAATAGCCTTTTCAACGTTTGTCCAAGCGGCACTCTGGGTAAGTACTGCACCCGCCATCATTTCAAACCGGCTTTCGGCCGGCCACCAGTGCTGAGGGCCGTATTTCTTTAAAAGACGCTGGTATATATCAGCCAGATTTTGGGCTAAGTTTTCTTTATCCAAGGTGCTACCGTTGCCTCTTTGTCAGAGTCATAATCTGTAATAAAGGGTTTAATATCCAGTACCGGCGTACCGTTAATGGCATCCAGCCCTTTCACTTTTAGCACGTTGCCTTTATGCTCAAGCAACCTGACCAGAGTCTTGGCGATGGGGTTGGGGCGAAAGGGAGAGCGGCTGGCAAAAACCCCTACTTTACCAAACTCTGTTTGACCTCTGGGGTAAACCAGCAAGGCCATGCCCTCGGGCTGGGACTGATGGGGAGACCAGATAATATTCAGGTGGGAAAATTCCTCTATACGGGTAAGCCCTTCGGCCAGTTCCGGTTTTAGATGTATTTCAGAAACCATATCTTCCCATTTAAACGTTTGTTCAGGTTTTTGGGTAATAGCATTTATGACAGTGCCGATAGGTTTCATTTGCATATTCATTTTTTCTCCAAACAAAAAGGGGGGTCACCACCCCCCTTTTATCATCTGTCTGATTAGTCATTCATAAGCGGTGTCAGGGTTAGCAGGCGACGGCTTATCTCCGGATACTTGGCAATAAAGATAAGTTCGTCTTCAACCAGAGGTTTATGGGCCTCTACGTTGGCATAACGCACCAGTTCCAGTATCTTGTTGGCTTCGTCTTTGTCTTCGGGCAGTTCCACAGACATATTGCCCATGACATGGCGGAAGCCTGAGATGCCGCTATACTGGCCGGCACAGATTTCACGCCCGGTTTCCACCATCAGGGCTTCACCCCGTCCCAGTTCTTCGTAGCCGTAAAGCTCGTAGTTTTGAGAATCTTTGATAACACCATCAGCATGTATGCCGGAGGCATGGGCAAAACAGTTACGTCCCACTCCCGGCTGGTTTATGGGTATTTCCACATCAAAAGCATATGAAGCAAAGCGGGCTATCTTCCAGGCCTTGGAAAGGTCTACCTCATGGCCCAGCTGGTATTTTTCACCAAAGCCCTTGGACTTCAGTATAGCCAGCAGGAAGGCTACCAGGTCTGCATTGCCGGCCCGCTCACCAATACCGTTTACGGTGGTGTTTACGTACACGTCCTGTCCGCCGTCAATAACACCCTTGGCACCGGCCAAAGAGTTACCTATGGCCATACCCAAGTCACCATGGCAGTGAATCTCTATGGGCATTCCCACCTTTTCCGCCAAAGTGCGGGCGGTTTCGTATATGGTAAAAGGGTTGTCATAACCCAGAGTATCACAGTAACGCAGGCGGGTAGCACCCACCTCTTTAGCCGCCTTGCCAAATTCTATCAGGTTTACAATGGAGGTACGGGAGGCATCTTCGGCGTTTACCCCCACTGTCTCAGCCCCCTTGGCATAAGCGGCATTGACGGCAATAGTCATATCTTCAATTATATCTTTAAAAACCTTGCGACCTTGAAATTTGCCGTTTATCATCTGTTCCGAAGTGGATATAGACAAATTTAGGTGTTTAAGGCTGGGTGCCCGGCGGAAAGCCAGGTCTACATCAGCCACAATAGCCCTTATCCAGCCTTCCAGACGCAAATTCTTGATAACGCCCATTTTGGCCAGCTCAAGGTTGGCTTCAACATAACCGCGCTCATGTTTGGTGGTGGGAAAGCCAAACTCAGACTGGAATATACCCATCTCGTCCAGATAAATGTTTATCAGGGTTTTTTCCAGTTTGGAAAGGCCGAGACGAGCCGTTTGGACACCGTCTCTATTGGTAACGTCAATTATGAAAATTTTTCCCACGTAATTATACCCCCTGTAATAGATGCGCTAAATATAACATTTTATCATAGCCTGCTTCGCCCCACAAACCCCCTGTATCTATTTTATTTATTACACACCTCAAATACTCTTTGACTTAAGGGATTTTTACGTTTAAAATCATAAACAGGCAAGGAGATGAAATGGATAATTTGTGGGCACCCTGGCGGGCGAAATATATAGAACAGGCGGTTAAAAACGAAGATACCGGCTGTATCTTCTGCACCTTTCCGGCTGTAAATGAAGACCGTAAAAACCTGATACTTTTCCGCGGCAAATACAACTTTGTTATCCTTAATGCCTTTCCTTACAATACCGGACACCTTATGGTTGTGCCCTTCCGCCATACCTCCGCTCCGGAAGAGCTGACAGAGGAAGAACGTAACGAACATTACCGTTTAGTCTACCGGGCGGTAGCAATCCTTAAAAACGAATACAAACCTGAAGGCTTTAATATAGGCATGAATCTGGGGCGGGTAGGCGGTGCCGGTATAGACAAACACATACACACTCACATTGTGCCCCGCTGGAACGGAGATACCAACTTCATGCCGGTTATCGGCCAGACCAAGGTCCAGAACGAATCTCCGTCAGATACCTACCGTCGTCTCAAACCCGGCTTTCAATCCCTTTAAAACCCCTTTATTTATATCAGTCCATACGTAAACTGCAGTTTATTAGAAATATTTTCCGCAGGGTCTTGCATTTTAGTAATACTTGTTATACTATTCGTACTAGTAAGATATGTATTACTTGTAGTACTTGGACAGGAGGAGTAAAGATGAACCCGCAGCAAATGGAAATCTTTTACGGTTCGGGTTCGGTGGGAGCGAAGGGGCAGATAGTCATACCGGTAAAATTCCGCAAGATATTCAATATCCACCCCGGAGACCAGGTTATTTTTATGGGAAACCCCCAGCAGAATGCGTTTGCGGTGATGAGAGCTGACCAGCTGTCCGCCATGCAAACCCAGCTGGACCAGGCAAAAGCCCAAATAGAAAGGGCAAATGCCGAACTGGCAAATGAAATGAAGAAGGAGACTAAAACCAAATGATAATGACAAATACCGAAGCTGTAGCCGGACACAAAATTATAAAGAATCTGGGTCTGGTAAAGGGAAACACTATCCGTGCCAAGCACATAGGCAAGGATATCATGGCCAGCCTGCGCAGCATTGTGGGCGGCGAAATTGAGGAATACACTCAGATGCTGGACGAAGCCCGAAATGAGGCCCTGAAACGCATGGAAGCCGATGCCAAGGAAAAAGGGGCTAACGCTATAATCTGTGTCCGCTTTTCCACCTCGGCGGTGATGCAAAATGCTTCTGAAGTAATGGCTTACGGCACAGCCGTAATAGTGGAATAAAAAGGCAGGAAAAATAAAATGGATATTAACTGGGCACTTATTGCTCCACTTGTTGTCCTCCAGCTGATACTGCTGATAATAGCGGTGATAGACCTGGTCAAACGCCCCAAAGTCCGCTGGAATAACAAGTGGGTCTGGGCGGTGATAATTGTATTTGCAGGCATTATAGGCCCGATAATCTACCTGACTCTGGGACGGGAGGAAGACTAAGCTTTGGATGCTATACTTTGCCAAAAGCTGACCAAGAAATTCGGTGATTTTACCGCCCTGGACGGACTGGATCTTGCAGTTGAGAAAAACCGGGTTTTCGGTTTTTTAGGCCCGAACGGGGCAGGCAAGACTACCGCTGTCCGAATGCTTACCGGGCTTTCCCAACCTACTTCCGGCAAGGCCTATGTATCCGGAGAAGAAGTAACACCCCGAAACCTGTCACTCCGCTCCAAGATTGGTTTTCTGCCAGATGTACCTGCTTTTTACAGCTGGATGACGGGACGTGAATTTATGCTTTTTTCAGGCGAACTCCACAAATTATCCCCCAGAGAAAATAACCTGCGGGCAGATGAATTGCTGGAGCTGGTAGACCTTAGCGAAGCCGGCAAACGCCGGGTTGGAGGGTACTCACGGGGCATGAAACAGCGCCTGGGTATTGCCCAAGCACTGGTAAATAAACCTGAAGTGCTTTTTATGGACGAACCCACCTCGGCCCTTGACCCTATGGGGCGGAGGGATGTACTGAACCTTATAGAGCGCTTAAGCGGGGATACTACCGTTTTCATGTCCACCCATATACTTTCAGATGTGGAAAGAGTATGTGACCGGGTAGCTATCATAAACGAAGGCAAGCTGATAACCTCCGCTAGTGTGGAGGAACTTAAACGCAAATACTCCACTTCGGCCTTTGAAATCCAGTTTGAAGAAGAACCTACCCCCATTCTCACCCAGCTTTTAAAAATGCCTTACATAAAAACAGCCGAGGTGCGAACCGAAGGTGAGGTCAGAGTACTATATGTACAGGCCAGTGACCTTACCAAAGCCAAAACCGAAATACCCGGGGTGATTGCCCAAAGCGGACTGACCCTGACCCATTATGAACTTACTACCCCCAGTATAGAAGATGTATTTATCCAGCTTGTAGGGAATGGTGCAAAGGCTTGAACGGACTGAAAGTTTTATTCAAAAAAGAACTGCGAGAGCAACTGAAGACCTATAAAATGCTTATTGTGGGCATTGCCTTTGTTTTCTTTGGCATATCCACTCCGCTGCTGCTGGCCTATCTGCCCCAGATTATTGAGTTTAGCGGACAGGGAGCAGATATGCCCATCAACATGCCTGATCCCACCCCCCTTATGTCCATGCAGGAGTTTGGGCAGACTATGCTTCAGGTAGGGGTACTTATCTGCATACTGATTACCATGGGTACAATTTCAGGGGAGAAAGAAAAAGGGACCGCCATGCTGACTTTGTCCAAACCGGTCAGCCGCGGGGCATTTGTAATGTCCAAATATCTGGCTCTGGGAATGCTAGTCTTTGTGTCCATGCTGCTTAGCGCAGGCCTGTGCTATGCCTATACCCTGATGCTGATTGGCGATTTTGCGTTTATACCATTTTTAGGCAGCACTCTCCTTCTGACCCTGTTTTTGCTGCTTTGTCTGGCAGTCACCCTGTTTTTCTCCAGTTTTTTTAAAAGCTCTCTGGCGGCCGGCGGCACTGCTCTGGTACTGCTCATAGCCCAAGGCCTGGCCACCCAATTGCCCTGGATAGGCAAGTATCTGCCCGGCAACCTTTCCAGCTGGTCTACCCAACTGCTCTCAGGCAGTGGTGAACCGGCCTGGGGAGCATTGGTGGTAGCGGTGGTCATTATTGGTCTTTGTTTGTACTTTGCCCGTATCAGGCTAGAACAAAAAGAGTTATAATAAGGGACAATATATTGAGGAGGGTTGGAAGGATATGGCTGAAAAAGAGCTAAACCCTGAACCCGAAGATTACAAAGAATCCCCTAAAGAAAACTTCGAGCCCGAAGATGAATATAAAGAACCTCCGCTGGAACTTGAAACTCCGGCGGAGATTTCACAATCGGAGAAAATACCGGGCTACTATTTTTACCGGCGCAAAAAGGCCAAAACCAAGCTGAAGAGAAAACACTTCAAAATGCCCGGCTGGTTTAATATCAGCCTTACCACACTGCTGATAATAGCAGTGATTTTCGGCACTTGGGGTTTAGCGGCGGGACATTTCCCGCCCTGGGGATTTTCTGTAGATGTTGCTACAACTCCTGTCGGCGGCGGCACAGTCAATCTAAGTCCTGACCAAGCATCTTACAGCGGCGGCTCAAGAGTAGACCTGAATGCTGTGCCTGCCAACGGATATCGCTTTGGTTATTGGGGCGGGGATGCCAGCGGCACAGACCCATCTGTCAGCCTGAGTATGAATTCATCTAAATCTGTAACGGCTACATTTATAAGGCAACACCACCTGAATATCAGCACCGCTCCCCAGTCAGGCGGTAGCCTTAGTACCATAAGCGGAGATTTTGATGCCGGCACTATCCTTAGCCTTACCACCTCTCCCATGCCGGGTTACCGTTTTGATTACTGGAGCGGGGACGTAAGCGGTACCAACCCCTCTGTCAGTATTACTATGGATACCGATAAAAACATCGTAGCCAATTTTGTACCTCTGCTACTGCTTACAGTTAATCTTACCCCTACCTCAGCCGGCATTGTCAGCCCGGCTACAGAGTACTTTGATTACGGGGCTACCGTCACTCTGACTGCTCAGGCTGCACCCGGATACCAGTTTGTAGGTTGGACAGGAGACTTAACTAATATCTCAGCCACCATAAATATTACCATGGACAAAAACTACACCTTAACCGCCAATTTTGCCCCCATTATCCAGTCAACATCTATGGTACTGCCCAACCGCATCGGTGACTCAACTTGGATAAGCTGGAGTAAAAACCTGATAGCAGGGCAGTATATAGTCATAAATTCCGGCCTGACCGGTGTCTTTAACCTTTCTGACTCCAGCCATTTGTGGAGGGTAGAGGTATTTAGTCCGGACGGAGAATATATTGACAACTGGTTTGGAGACTACTGGCTGACTCCGGAGCATGTCTTTGCTTTCCAGGCCCAGATAAGCGGAACGTATGTGGTAAAGATATCCCATTACAGCTCATTCATCAAAGACTTGTCCATGACCTTCAGCCCCGGCGGCTGGATTATAAACGGTAATTCCTGGAGCTAGAGCAAAAGGCTTTACATGCATGACTTCTGGACCGGTGTAGATACTAAACTATGCCGGTCTTTTTATTAACAGACATAACTCAAGGAGAGAGAAAATGAAAGCCAGTCAGGGAAGTTTGGGAAGAGTATTTATAATACGGCTGGAAGACGGCGACAGAGTGCCAACCTGCCTGGAAGATTTTGCCCGCACCCAGCAGATAAGCCATGCCCAGGTGGTACTGATTGGCGGGATTGAGGGCGGGCAGGTAGTAGTAGGGCCGCGCCAGAGCCGTGAGTATCCGCCTGAGCCTGTCCTGATACCGCTGGACGGAGCCCACGAAGTAGCCGGGGTGGGTATAATAGCACCTGGTGAAGACGGTACACCCAAACTGCATATCCATGCCGCTTTAGGCCGAATGGGTAAAACCACCACCGGTTGCCTGAGGCCAGGGGTTAATACTTGGATTGTAGGTGAAGCGGTTATGTATGAAATACTGGGCGCAAAAGCTGTCCGCCGTTTTGATGAAGCCACAAAATTCAATCTGCTTCAGACTGAATAACCACTGCCAAACCTTAAGCTTATACACTAAACAGAAAAATTAAATCCCCTTGGTCCGGACAGCAGGATTTATTCATTATTGCCTGCCGTTTTTGGCTAACCTGCAGAAGTTTACCAAAACCCCGCTGTCCCGCTTGAAAACTTAATCGGAAAATAAAAATCTGTAGCTATTCACCACTGGAATCAGGCAGATTTATGGGTGCTTTATACGAATCTTCAATCCGTTTCATATCCTGCCCGCAGCAGACCAGCGTACCGCCGCCAACTTTTATAACCCGAACAATATTGCCGCATATATCGCACTTGTAGGTTTCACCCAGCTGTTTTACTCCCATTTCTCAAAGCCTCCGTTTCATTAAGGGGACACTAGTCTTTTTGGACAGGTTTAATTGTTACTTCTTCTTCGTATTCTTCGGGTTCGCGGATAAGTTTAAACCCGAGCAGAAACAGGCCCATAAAAAGTATCCCGCCCGCAATAAAGAGCGGCCAGTATAATATACCTGCCAGCATGATAAAGAAACACACCAGAAGAACAATGGTATAGGCTATGACGTGGGTACGAAAGTATTCCAGCATATCGGTTACCTCCTGTAAGGACTGTCGGATATATATTATACCACCCGGTTAAGAAGGATAGCTGAAAAATAGATAATATTTAGCCAGAGCAGCTAAATATCAGAAAAACCAGAAGGTAAATTGGTACCCCCAAGGGGATTCGAACCCCTGTTGACGGCGTGAAAGGCCGCTGTCCTGGGCCTCTAGACGATGGGGGCACACAGGGTAATTAGTATAGCAAAACTGCAAGTGGCTGGCAAACTAAAGCTAAGGCAGGGTGGCCATAGCTTCAAGGCCTTCCGTTTCAGCCAGACCCAGCATAATATTCATATTCTGTACAGCCTGCCCCGCCGCACCCTTTACCAGATTATCTATGCAGCTTATGACTATCAACTGTTCATTCAGGGCATCCACCACCGGATATATAAAGCACATATTAGTACCCCGGGTATAACGGGTGTGGGGTGGTTCGGCAGTTACTTTTACAAAAGGTTCATCTTTATAAAACTGTCGGTAAATCTCTTTGACTTCTTCGTCTGTAACCGGCTGTTTCAAACGCGCATAGGCAGTTGAGAGTATACCTCGGCTCATGGGTACCAGATGAGGGCAGAAAGTAACCCGCGGGATTACCCCTCCGCTGGCGCGGCAAAGCTCCTGAACTATCTCCGGCTGATGACGGTGAGTGCCGATGGAATAGGCACAAACATCTTCGTCAGCCTCGCAAAATATGGTTTTTACAGTGGGTGTTCGCCCCGAACCGGAAAGCCCGGACTTGGCATCTATAATGGCACTTGGCTCTATCAGGTCACTTTTAAAAGCCGGGACAAGCCCAAGTATGGCTGAGGTAGGGTAACAGCCCGGATTTGCCACCAGACGGGCGCCGGCAATATCCTTACGCTTAAGCTCAGGCAGACCATACACCGCTTCCTCCAAGAGCCCCGGGCAGGGATGTTCAAATCCGTACCATGCCTGATACAGAGCCGGGTCTTTCAAACGAAAATCGGCGCTGATATCTATTACCCGCATACCTTTTTCCAGCAAAGCGGGTACTAAAGCTGCCCCTTCTTTGTGAGGCAGAGCCAGAAAGGCAACATCCACTTGCCCTTCCAGATTTTCAGTAATAGGCAAATCAAGGCGATGCAGATAGGGAAATACATCCGAAAGTTTTTTACCAGCCAGACTCCTGCCGGTTACCGAACAAAGCTCTACCGAGGGGTGGCTTTCCAGAATACGGGCAAGCTCAAGCCCTGCATAACCGGTTACGTTTATAATCCCTGCTTTATATTTCTTCATCTGCTTTTCCCTTTAAAAGATGCTAAAAGTATAGCATATTCGACTGTACCTGAAGCTACTCTGGTTTGCCCATATTCCGCAGGCTGTTCAAAATGTACTGGATTTCAATAGTAGTCATGCCGAAGCGGTGCATGGCGTGGCGGGAGAGTTCCAGACCTACTTCAAATTCGGGTTGGACAACCTCGCTAACGCCCATTTTTTTAAGTTTTTCCGCCTGCGTGTCACTGGTTACTCTAGCTACAATATCCAGCCGCGAATTTATCTTGCGGGCATTTTTGACTACCTGTTCAGTATCTGCAAAACCGGGCATGGCACAAATAAGCAGGCGGGCTTTATCCAAGCGGGCAAATTTGAGTATTTCCGGATTGGCGGCATCACCGTATATGGCGGGAGCTTTCTGGCGGCGAAGTTCAGCTATGGTCTGGGGGTCTAAATCTATAACCAGAAAGGGGAAATTTCGGCGGCTCATCACACGGGTCAGGGTCTTGGCTACACCCCCTTGCGAACAGATAACCGCATGGTTGGAAATATCCAAATCCTTATATTCCGTCTGCCCGGAGGTACGCAGGCTGACCAGTTTGCTGGCTAGTGGCCACTGGCTGACCTTCCGGTAGGCCGCACCGCTGAAACTTAAGGCAAAAGGAGTGATTATCATGGTAATAACCGCAGCGCTGATAGTAATGGCGTAAATGCTGTCTGTAATGACCGATGCGGCCAGACCTACCCCGGCTAGTACAAAACTGAATTCACCTATCTGCATCAGGCCGATACCGGTAGTAAAAGACGTCTGGAAGGTATAGCCGAAAAGCCAGGGCACCACCCCGGCCACCAGACTCTTGATAACCACCAGAAAGGCCACTACCAGCAGAACCAAACCCATGTTTTCCACCGCAAAGTTCAGGTTAGCCAGCATACCCAGAGAAACAAAGAACAAAGCCCCGAAAATATCCCGCAGGGGGATTATATCTGCCAATGCCTGCTTTGCATACATGGACTGTCCTATAAGAAGTCCGGCTATAAAAGCACCTACCGCCGGTGAAAGCCCCAGCGCAGTTGCCCCCATGGCCGCCCCCAGAGACAAGGTGATAACGGACAGCAAAAAAAGCTCGTGGGAATGGGAAGCCACTCTCCCCAGCAAACGGGGGAAAACCCAGAAACCCAGTGCAAACATAGCCAGAATAAAGGCTGTGGCTTTGGCAAAGGCAATGCCCATGGTAAAGCCGATATCCCCGCCGTCACCCCCCAAAGCCGGTAAAATAATCATCAGGGGAATAAGGCAAATATCCTGCACCAGTAAAATACCCAGCATCACCCGCCCGTGAGGGGCTTCCATTTCGCCCCTGTCCATAAGTATCTTAAGGACTATCAGGGTAGAGGAAAGTGAGACCATAAACCCGAAGAAGATAGAGGCATTTATATCCCAGCCCAGACTTCTGCCCAGCAAAAAGCCAAATCCGGCAGTCACAATTATCTGGATAAGACCGCCCAGTACCGCCACCCGTCCTACCCGTTTGAGTTCATCCAGTGAAAAATCCAGCCCCAGTGTAAAAAGGAGCAGAATTACCCCGACTGTAGCCATAGATTCAATTACGCCCGGAGACTGTACCAGCCCGAAACCGTTTGGGCCTATGGCTATACCCGCCCCCAGATACCCCAATAAAAGGGGCAGTTTGAAGCGGCGTGCAAGTAACCCGGCCAGAACAGCCGCCACCAGAACAATGATTAAGTCCAACCCGAAGCTGGAGCCTAATTCTTCCAAAGCCCTCTCCTTATTCGGGGAAAATCAGGGATGCAATATTCTAACACATAGCCCCACACTTTCTACACAAGCTTTTATAACTAGTGCCCAAAGCAGGTCTAAATATTTTATAAATTGGCATTTGGATAAATAATGTCTATACTAAGTGTCTGATATGAACTACACCGAAGAAACAAACAGCCTAACTTTTCTGGGTACCGGCGGTGCCAGATTTATGGTCAGCCGCCAGATACTGGCTTCGGGCGGAATCTGGCTAAACCTTGACGGCAAGCGTTTCCTGATTGACCCCGGTCCGGGCAGTATTGTGCAGGTATGCCGCTTGGGCTTAGACCCGGAAAAACTGAGTGCTATTCTTTTGTCTCACCGCCACCTTGACCACTCCGGCGATGTGAACGTAATGATAGAAGCCATGACCCAGGGAGGGTTTAAGAAACACGGCCATTTTCTGGCCCCTAAAGACGCGTTTGATAATGAGCCGGTTATATACTCTTATCTGAAGCCGTTTTTAAATGACCTGACCATGCTTGAAGAAGGCCGTGAATACAATCTGGACGGGATAAAGGTTTTCACCACCCGGCGTCATCAGCACCCAGTGGAAACCTACGGATTTATCTTTGAATCTTCCAGCCACCGCATAGGTTACGTAAGCGATACCCGTTATTTTGAGGAGATGCCGCAGGTTTACGCAGGTTGCGATGTCCTTATAATAAACGTAGTCCTGAAGGAAGCTATAGAACGTATTTATCATTTGAGCATACCGGATGCCGCCAAACTTATTACCGCGGCTAAACCCAAAACGGCTATACTTACCCACTTTGGTCTGCAGCTTTACCGGGCAGACCCGGCTAAAATGGCGGCACAGCTGGCAAGTGAAACCGGCATACCCGTCATAGCCGCCGGCGATGACCTGCTTTTCAAGCTGGAATAAACCCGAAACACAGTTTATTGTTTTTACCAGAATTAGTCCCAGAGAGGAACGCTTTTGAACTATCCCGAACATATTCTCCATCAGGTTGAAAAGCCCGGCCGTTATACCGGCGGGGAATGGAATTCCGTTTGCAAAGAATGGGCTGATATCCCCCTGAAGGTTGCCCTGAGCTTTCCAGATACATATGAAATAGGCATGTCCAACCTGGCCATACCCCTGCTTTACGATATTTTAAACCGCAACCCCAGTATACTGGCCGAAAGGGTATTTGCCCCCTGGCTGGATATGGAAAACCTTATCCGTGAGCACAACCTGCCTTTTGCCAGTCTGGAAAGCGGCCACCCATTAAAAGAATTTGATATTCTGGGCTTTTCACTGGGATATGAACTTACCTATACCAATATACTGAATATGCTGTCTCTGGCCGGCATACCCATACTGGGAGCCGAAAGGGGAGGGAATTTCCCGCTGGTAATTGCCGGGGGAAGCTGCAGCCTGAACCCTGAACCTTTGGCAGATTTTATAGATGCTTTTGTAATAGGCGATGCCGAAGAGGCAATGGAAGACCTGTGTAAAGGCTTTATTGATGCTAAAAAACGCACTCTTTCCAAACCACAGCTTCTGAGGGAGCTGGCCAAAATCCCCGGAATTTATGTACCAAGCCTGTATCAGGCTGAATATAACCCTGACGGAACTTTAAAATCCATCACCCCAACCGTACCTGAAGCGCCTTCGGTGGTGAACCGCCGAATTTTGCCCACTTTGCCGCCGCCAACCGTCAAACCGGTAGTACCCTATATAGAGGTGGTGCAGGACAGGGGGGCAGTGGAGATAAGCCGGGGTTGCAGCAGGGGCTGTCGTTTTTGTTCGGCCGGCATTCTGTACCGTCCGGTCAGGGTGCGCCCGGCGGAAGAGGTTATAACTGCAGTTGAAGGCATAATGGACAACTGCGGTTATGATGAAATTTCCCTGCTTTCGCTAAGCTGTTCGGATTATCCGGGTATAGAAGGTTTGGTAAAAACTCTGGCTGAAAAATACGCAGACAAACACCTTGCCCTGTCACTGCCCAGTTTACGCCTGACCCCGGATTCGGTCAGTTTGGTAAATGTTCTGGCAGGTGCCCGAAAAAGCGGCTTAACCTTTGCCCCGGAAGCAGCCAGCCCGCGTCTGCAGAGGGTTATAAACAAACTTACCTCTGAAGAAGAGTTGTGCGCTACTGCCCGAACTGCCTTTGAAAGCGGCTGGACCAGCTTTAAGATGTATTTCATGATAGGACTGCCGACCGAAACTGACGAAGATGCAGCCGCTATCTGCCAGATGGTGGGCAAGGTAAACGCCCTGTCCCGAATCGCTCCCGGACGCCGCCCCCAGATACGCCTGAGTCTGGCATCATATGTACCCAAAGCCCATACCCCTTTCCAGTGGGAAGCCCAGCTGGACGAGGAATCTCTCTACCGAAGGGCAGATATAGTCAGGCAGGGGCTGAAACGCTGGGGGATAAAGCTTTCCTGGTCTGATACCAGAATGAGCCTGCTGGAAGCGGTATTTTCCAGAGGAGACCGCCGTCTGGGCAAAGTGATATACACCGCTTGGCAAAAGGGTGCCAAATTTGATGCCTGGAGTGAATGTTTCAATTTTTCTCTCTGGCAGGAGGCTTTTGACGAATGCGGCTTAAACCCCTCATTCTATGCCCACCGCAAACGTTCATTAGATGAGACTTTGCCCTGGAATCATATAAATACGGGGGTAAGCGCCGAATTTCTGAAAAGGGAATATACCCGCTCGCTGGAAGAGCAGGATACTCCTGACTGCCGTGAAGGCAAATGCCATGCCTGCGGGCTGGAAAAAGCGGTAACGGAATGTGCCGACCGCCTGCATAGAAAATAAACCTGCTGTTTGAAATCCGAATAAAAAGGGGGGGCTTGAAAAAGCCCCCCCTTTATTTTTAACCAAAAGACTTCAGCTAAAAAGTAGCTACCGCAACCACTCTGTCGCCTTCTTCAAGACGCATTACCCTCACACCCTGAGTGGCTCTGCCCATGATGGGTATGCCATGTGAGGGGTCTTCTTCCTTGACCTGGGTACGGGTAACCATGCCATCGGCTGAAATAAGCATCATCTGGTCAGTTACACTGACTACCTTGGAGGCAACCACTTCACCGGTTTTATCTACTACCTTGAAGTTTATAACCCCGCTGCCAGCCCGGTGCTGCTGGGGATATTCCTCTATGGCAGTCAGCTTGCCGGCACCGTTTTCAGTTACGGTTATTACCATCGTTCCCTCTTGGGCAACGTCCATGCTGACCACTTCGTCCTCCATGGAGAGGACTATAGCCTTGACACCGCCGGAAGCCCTGAGACTGGTGCGGAGTTCACTCACCGGGAAGCGGATGGATTGACCCAGACGGGTAGCCAGCAGAATATCTTTTTCTTCTATGGTCTCTACCGCCGCTACCAGTTCATCAGAAGCAGTCAGATCCATGGCTATCAGGCCGGAGGAACGGACGGCTGTAAACTCCTGCAGGGAGGTTTTCTTGATTTCACCTTTATTGGTAGCCATCAGCAGGAAATGGTCTGCCGGGAAGCTTTTCAAATCCAGTATGGCGGTTATCCGTTCATCCTGGGTAACAGGTATCAGGTTTACGATAGCTGTACCCTTGGCGATACGGGAGGAATCATCAGGTATATCAAAACAGCGCAGGCTGAATACCTTGCCCCGGTTGGTAAAGAAGAGCAGGGTATCATGGGTATCCGAAACCGACAGGAACCGGACAGCGTCTGCTTCGCGGGTGGGCATACCCATTATGCCGGTACCGCCGCGATGCTGCAGACGGAATACATTAGCCGGTACCCGTTTGATAAAGCCGCGCTCACTTAGGGTAACTATAACATCCATATGAGGCACCAGGTCTTCCACCCGGAATTCTATAACACCTTGGTTAGAAATCTCGGTGGCACGGGGTTGGCCATAGCTGGATTTAAGGTCTTTGGCATCTTCCTTCACCAGAGCATAAATCTTTTCAGGGTGAGACAGCAGGTCTTCCAGATAACCTATCCGTTTCATAAGTTCGGCATATTCATCCAGTATCTTCTGGCGTTCCAGATTGGCCAGACGGCGAAGCTGCAAATCCAGAATAGCCTGGGCCTGTACTACCGAGAAATCAAATTCGGCTATCAGGTTTTTACGGGCGGCATCACCGTTTTCGGAGCCGCGGATAATGGCGATGATACGATCAATAAAATCCAGCGCTTTTTTAAGACCTTCCAATATGTGGGCACGGTCTTTGGCGGCTTTAAGTTCAAACTGGCTTCGGCGGGTGATAATAAGATGGCGGAAATCTATGAAGTTTTTAAGTACTTCTTTCAGGCTGAGAACCTGCGGCTGTCCGTCTACCAACGCCAGCATATTTACAAAGAAAGAGGTGCGCATATTGGTATGTTTGTAAAGGCTGTTTAAAACCTGCTGGGGTTCGGCATCCCTCTTTAGTTCAATAACTACCCGCATGCCCTGGCGGTCAGATTCGTCACGCAGGTCGGAAATACCGGTCACTTTGCGTTCCTTGACCAGTTCGGCAATCTTAGCCACCAGTTCGGCCTTGTTTACCTGATAAGGAATCTCGGTAACAAATATAGCCTTGCGGGTTTCCACTTCGCCAATATGGGCTTTGGCCTGGATAACAATCTTGCCTTTACCGGTAGCATAGGCACTCTTTATGCCATCAGTACCCAGTATAGTACCGCCGGTAGGAAAGTCCGGACCGGAAACAAACTGCATCAGTTCGTCCACCCCGCAATCAGGGTTATCTATCAGGTAACAAATGGCCTGACAGAGTTCGGCCAGATTGTGGGGAGGTATATTGGTAGCCATACCCACCGCAATACCCGAACTGCCGTTCATGAGCAAGTTAGGTATGCGGGCCGGCAGAACAGTAGGCTCTTCCAGCGAGGAATCAAAGTTGGGCATGAAGTCTACGGTATTTTTGTCTATATCTGCCAGCAGATGTTCGGCTATCTGAGCCAAACGGGCTTCGGTATAACGCATGGCAGCCGCGGGGTCGTTGTCCACACTGCCAAAGTTACCCTGACCGTCCACCAGCGGGTAACGATAAGAAAAGGGCTGGGCCATGCGTACCATGGCGTCATAAACGGAAGAGTCACCGTGGGGATGGTATTTACCTAAAACTTCACCCACGATACGGGCACTCTTTTTATAGGGGGTATTGTGTTTCATACCCAGGTCATTCATGGCATAGAGGATGCGCCGCTGTACCGGCTTAAGCCCGTCACGCACATCCGGCAGGGCACGCGAGACTATTACACTCATAGCGTAATCAAGGTATGAGCCCTTCATTTCATCTTCTATATTTATCGGCCTGGTATTACCTGTTACCATATTCTAAACCTCCAGATCACCCTCGTTTTCATCATCAGTATATGTCTGGCTTTCAGCCTCAGCTTCTTCTGCCATCAGTTCGGTTTCATCTACTTCTATCTCGTATCCGCCTTCTTCTTTGTCACTCTCATCAGGCTCGGTGCTGACAGAACTCTTGGAAATCCCTCTGGAAGAGAATGAAGGTATACCCATCTGTGAGGGGTGCTGGAAGGTTTCACGTATAATCACCACCAGTTTTTCTTCATTGGAACTGATAACGGTGGCAGAATATTTGTTGCCGCCCTTCATCAGTTTTATAAGCCGCTTGGAAGTAGGTATATCCACCATCCCCAGCACTTCCCCGCCGCAGTTTTCCACCCACAGATTCATACCGTCTATCCGCAGACAAAGCTGGTCACCGGCTACAATTCTGGCCAGTACCCCTTTGGGAGCCAGGCGGGTCAGGTTTATCACCCCGGCTTTGCCTATTTCCTCCAGGAAATCCTGAGGCTGAACACGGTGAATAACCGGCCCGGCCGCGGTGCGTTCCTTGCTGAGCACTTCCAGCCGGTGCAGATTTTTTTCAGCTATTACATTATAAGGATCTATTTCTTTGGCACGGGTGTAGGCAGCAATAGCTTCCGGATAAATAGCCAGCTCCAGATAGGCACGCCCCAGACGGTTAAAGGCTTCTACATCATTCGGGAACTGGTCAACAATTTTTCTATTAACCTCCACCGCCTCTTGCCAGCGTCCTTCCATGGCTAAATCTACAGCCTGTTTACTGCTCTGGCGCTTGAGTCTTAGCTGTTCCTCTTCTTGATATGCCATAGATTCCTCATTTTTAGTTATTTGCTAAACGAGTAGTTATTTTACTGTATGCTAAACCCGTCTACAAGTATGAGAAACCATTTATTTGGTTATTATACTCCAATTAGCTTAAAAATTCGCTTAGCCCGGGGGCAAATTGACACCATTTCTAGGCTATGGTACTGTAATTTATAGGTGTTTTAATAATTTTTAACTACTGGAAGGAGCTACTGATGCTGGAAAAAGTAGAAGCCGTTCTGGATAAAATCAGACCGGCCCTGGAAGCCGACGGCGGCAATGTTGAACTGGTAGATGTTGTGGACGGAGTAGTAAAAGTAAAACTGGTTGGCGCTTGTGCCGGCTGCCCCATGTCTACAATGACCCTGAAAAATGGCATTGAGCGTATCCTGAAGCGCGAGATACCCGAAATCAAAGAAGTAGTGGCTGCCTAAAGCAGCCACTCTCTTTTTATATACAATTTAAACCAAACACTATACCGCTAAAAAACCCTAGTCTTTTTCCATCTCAAAGGCCTTGTGTATGGCTCTGACCGCATCTTTTACCTTGTCTTCTTCTATAATGCAGGTTATGCGTATTTCCGAAGTGGAAATGAGCAAAATATTTATGCCGGCATCTGAAAGAGCCTTGAACATACGGGCGGCATAACCGGGGGCATTCAGCATGCCGGTGCCGATAATGCTGACTTTGCCTATTTTGGAATCACTCAGCACTTCTCTGGCCTGAAGTTCCTTGGCAATGGGGCCTATAACCTCCAGTGCCTTGCCCAAATCTGACTTGGTTACCGTAAAGGTCAGGTCTGTGATATGGTCCTGGCTGGAGTTCTGGACGATGGTATCCACGCTAACCCCGGCCTTTGCCAGCGGGGCAAAGAGACCTGCCGCTATGCCCGGCTTGTCAGGCACTCCTAAAATGGTTATCTTGGCTACCTCAAAATCATGGGCTATTCCGCTGACCCTGTTTCGTATTTCCATCTTTTCCCCTCCATGTATAAGTGTGCCGGGATTTTCATTAAAACTGGAAGCCACCAGAATGGGTATATTGTACACTTGGCCTATTTCCACCGCCCGCGGGTGCATTATCTTTGCCCCGTAAGACGAGAGTTCCAGCATTTCTTCATAACTTATTTCCGAAAGCCGCCGGGCGTCCGGTATCAGGCGGGGGTCAGCGGTATAAACGCCGTCCACGTCTGTATAACGTTCGCATATGGAAGCTCCCAAACTGGCCGCCAATGCAACCGCTGTGGTATCGGAACCGCCCCGCCCCAGAGTGGTAACATCCTGGCAGTCTGAAATACCCTGAAAACCGGCCACAATTACTACCCTGCCTTTATCCAGTTCGTCATGGATACGTTTGGGATCAATGCCGGTGATACGCGCTTTGGAATGGACCGAGTCCGTCCGAATGCCTGCCTGCTGGCCGGAAAGGCTGATAGCATCCTGACCCATATTTTTAAGTGCCATAGCCAGCAGGGTGCTGGAAACTATTTCACCGGTAGAGAGCAAAACATCCATCTCACGCGGTTCGGGACAATCATTGAGCTTGTGGGCAAGCTCAATCAGGTCATCGGTAGTATCTCCCATGGCCGAAACCACCGCCACCACATCATTGCCCTTCTGGCGGGCGGCAATAATCCGCTTGGCTACGTGTTTAATCCTTTCGGCATCACCAACCGAAGTGCCGCCGTATTTATGAACTACAACTGCCATACTAAACCCCAAACATTCTGTTTATATTTTGCCTGTTTGTTTTAATAGACCTGCACCGGCGGGAAAGCCGGATTTTGCCATCTATTATAAACCTTTAGCCTGAAAATAAAAGACTTAGGGTCTGCTACCCCACCACAGTACAAACATAATTATCACCAAAACTACCGCACCTACTATAATCCAGGTGAAAAGGCTGCGTTCCACGCTTTTTCGGCGGGTATTTCCTGCCAGCCGCCTGCGGGTACAATCCACACAGGTACAGGCCGGGGGATGCCCCCCGTACATGGCGTTTCGGTATCTGTCATCTTCTCTGGGCATATTTTATCTACCTCTAAATAAATCTATTTAAGAAAAGCCTGCATCAGGGTGCAGCCCTTTTCAAATATTATACCTGTTTTAAGGGCTTCTTTCTCTGTAAAACGTGATACTCCGTTAGCTGAAAAACCCTTGCCCCACATCAGGAAGGGTACAGGCTCTGCCACATGGGTTTTAAGCTTGATGGGGGTGGGATGGTCAGGCATAACAAGCACCCGAATATCTTCCGGGTACGAAAGAAGTTTACTCACCATAAACTCATCAATAAGCTCTATCGCCTTTACTTTATCCGAAAGACTGCCGGCATGGCCGGCTTCATCCGGTGCTTCTACATGAATTACCGCCATATCATTATCCCGCAGGGCAGAAAGACCGCCCTGCATCTGCCCTGAAAAATCATTATTCAACCCGTCGGTTATGCCGTGTAGTTCCAGTATTTTCATATCCATCATCAGCCCCAAACCCCGCAGCAGGTCTACGCCTGAGGTTAGAGCGGCATCCAGCCCGTAAGCTTTTTTAAAAGAGGGCATGGGCGGAATGGGACCGCTGCCCCAGAACAGCCAGATGGAATTGGCCGGCAGTTTACCCTGACTCTGGCGGTGAAGGTTTAGCGGGTGATCCCTGAGTATCTGCTGGGAGGAGCTGATAAGCTGGTTTAAGATAAGGCTTCCCTCACCCTGCGGCAGATAAGGAGATACCTCCCGGTCGGAAATATCGTGGGGAGGGGTACAGAGTGCGTTCGCCGTATTGCCCATACCCTTTAGTTTAAGCAGATGACGGTAATTTACCCCAGGGTAAAACTTTACCCGTTCACTGCCAAGCTGCTTAGACACTGCGTCCAGCAGTTCGGAGGCTTCTTGGCTGGAAATATGCCCGGCTGAGTAACTGGCCATTTTGCCGTCTATTATAGATACCAGATTACAGCGGAAAATAACTTCGTCAGGGGCAACACTTACCCCCATGCTGACAGCCTCAATAGCCGCCCGCCCTTTATAATAAATTTCGGGGTCATACCCCAGCAGGGACATGCAGGCACAGGCAGATGAGGGCTCCATGCCGGGGGGCACATTGGCGCTTAATCCCATAAAACCGTTTCGGGCCATCTTATCCAGATTGGGGGTGTGAGCCAGTTCCAGTGCAGTTTTACCGCCCTGTTCTTTTAGCCCCCAGCCGGAGGCACCATCAGTAATAAGTACGCAATATTTCATTTCATCCAACCCCTGCTTGCTTTAGCTTCAAGTTGCCCTTATTAGCAATTGTCTCTATAATAGTAAATCTGGCGGGGCGTAGCGCA
The DNA here is from genome assembly GCF_041654235.1 of Dehalococcoides sp. Taxonomy (NCBI): domain Bacteria; kingdom Bacillati; phylum Chloroflexota; class Dehalococcoidia; order Dehalococcoidales; family Dehalococcoidaceae; genus Dehalococcoides; species Dehalococcoides sp. The sequence goes on from NZ_JBAZDW010000001.1 coordinate 22,495, forward strand.
GCCTGGTTAGCGCGCAGCGTTCGGGACGCTGAGGCCGGAAGTTCGAATCTTCTCGCCCCGACCATTCTAATTTGCTTATTCTCCGTTTTCTTTCCTTTTAGCCGCCTGCCAGAGTTCATTCTGTTCAGCAAAACTCATCTTGGCAATATCCCTGCCTGTTTTGCGGCAAAGCTCTTCCATGTGTTCAAAACGGCTGTAAAAACGCCTGTTTGCCCCTCTGAGGGCAGACTCAAGGTCTATTCCCTGCCTGCGGGCGTAATTGGCCAGTGTAAAGAGTATATCCCCAAATTCTTTTTCTTTTTCAAGGGCGTTTGGGGCAGAACTGTACTCAGCCACTTCTTCAGCCAGCTTTTCCAGCACCCCTTCGTCTTCTTTCCAATCAAAACCCACTCTGGCCACCCGTCCCTGTATTTCCTGACTGTAACTAAGGGCCGGTAACTGTTTGGGTACCCCGGAAAGCATGGGTTTGTCATGGCCGCGCTCGGTCTTTTTTATCTCTTCCCAGTTGTGCAAAACCTCTGCCGAGGACGAAAGCTTGGTCTCCCCGAATACATGGGGATGGCGGCGGATTAGCTTGGTGTTTATAGCCTCTATCACGTCACCCATATCAAACTCTTTGGCTTCACTGCCCATTTCGGCATGGAATACTATCTGGAGAAGCAGGTCTCCCAGTTCACCGCAAAAACGATCCTTGTCATCTGCGTCCAGAGCTTCCAGCACTTCATAGGTTTCTTCAAGAAGGCTGTCCCGCATGGATTTATGGGTCTGAGCCCTGTCCCAGGGACATCCCTCCGGGCTGCGAAGTATACCCAGAATTTCCCGCAGGCTATCAAAACTGCGCAGGTCTTGCGGCTGTTTCATTAGCTACCCCCTAAGACTACTGATGTGATTATACGTTTATCACCCTTGGCTTGACAAGAAAAAGCCCCGCTTCCGGCGGGGCTTTTATATTTAAATGGATAAGCGGTGAATTAAATATTTTAGTCTCTCCGCCCGAATCCCACCAGCATAAGTACAAAATAAAGCAACTGGCCGACCGCCTGCAGCAAAGCCGCCACATAGGTAAGGGCAGCCGCACCCAGCACCGCTTTGACCCCGGCTGATTCCTGCACCGAAACCAGTGAACCGCCGCTAAGCATAGCCATGGCCCGGCTGGAAGCGTTGAACTCCACCGGCAGGGTAATGAGCGAGAATATTACCGCCACCGCAAATAAAGCTACCCCCGCCCAAGCCACCGAAAGACCGAATGACAAAGAGAAGCCATACAGAAAAAGACCCACCAGCACCATAATAAAGCCGAACTGGCTGCCAAAGTTGGCAACCGGGAAAAGGGCGTTACGGATTTTCAAAAAAGCATACAGTTCTTTATCCTGAACGGCGTGGCCTACTTCATGGGCGACAATGCCTATAGAAGCCACCGAAGCCGTATTGGCTACTTCAAGTGAAAGCCGCAGTACCTTGGCTTTGGGGTCATAATGGTCTGAAAGCTTGCCTTTGGTAAGCTCTACCTGAACATTCCCCAGCCCGTGTTCGTCCAGCAGGCGTCTGGCCGCCTGAACACCGCTCAGACCGGAAAGATTTCCCACTTTGGAATATTTTTTAAAAGAACTGCTGACCCGCCACTGGGCATATAGCATAAGCGCCAGGGGAGGCAGCATAAACAGCAAATATAAAAACATACTGTGCTCCTTAGATTACATAAATATATTATATTTTAGCAGAAACAGCCCTGCTGATAAAGTTACTGTGCCTGCGGTTGCATTTGGGTTGTATATTTGCTATATTCCATAGGTACATTTTATTGGAGGTAGACTCACTTGCCTAACACAAAATCTGCGGAAAAAGCTTTGCGTGTAGCAGATGCCAACCGTCAGGAGAACCGCCGGGCCAAGAGCCAGGTTAAGACCAGCTTAACCAAGGTCAAGAAACTGGTTGATGCCGGTTCTATAAACGAAGCTGAAACCGCCGCTGTATCCGCTCAGAGCAATTTAGATAAGGCTGCCGAAAAGGGTATTATCCACCCCAAAAATGCCGCCCGCCGCAAGAGCCGCCTGATGAAAAAGCTCAACCAAGCCGCTAAGTAACACCGCTTTTTATTTGCGTTTTCCACCTTCCTTTGTGTATTGACAGGGAAGGTGTTTTTGGTTTATTATGTAGAACAATTGTTCTTATGCGGGGACAGAGTTGATTGCTAAACTGACTACCAGACAGCGGGCTATGATAGATTTTATTGCCCGTTTCCGCCGCCGTTACGGGTATCCACCCAGCATTCGGGATATCGTAAGCGGCTGTAATATCAGCTCTACCTCTGTTGTAGATTACAACCTCAAAATCCTGCAAAAAATGGGGCTTATCCGCCGCCAGGCCGAAATATCCCGCGGGATAGAGCTGGTGGGCACGGAAGAAACCAACGAAGGCCGCATAAGCATACCTGTTATCGGTCAGATTGCCGCCGGCACTCCCATACCCGTCCCCGAATCAGACAGCTTTGCCGTGGTAACTTCTGACGAAAGTATAGAGGTTACCGAAGACCTTACCCGAGGGCGGGAAAATATTTATGCTTTGCGGGTTAAGGGCGTCTCCATGATAGAAGACCTGATCAATGACGGCGATCTGGTAATAATGCAGCATACCCAAACGGTGGACAACGGTGAAACGGCCGCTGTCTGGCTGAAAGACCAGAAAGAAGTCACCCTGAAAAGGGTCTACATGGAACCGGGCAGGGTACGCCTGCAGCCGGCCAACCGCACTATGCCGCCCATTTATACCAAACCGGATAATGTTGAAATACAGGGGCGGGTTATAGCTGTAATCCGCCAGCTGGATTAGGATAGCTTAAGTTGAACGGTCAAACACCTTCTGAAACCCTGCATTGGTTTATACAGGCTGGAAAACTGCTTTTCGGGCGGGGACTGGTTTCCTCACACTCCGGCAACCTCAGCCAACGATGGAAAGACAAGCTTTACATAACCCGAACCGGCAGTTCACTGCCTCTTTTTAGCGAAACAGACCTGATACTGACCGGTCTTGACCATAATGACCAGTTTACCCCGCTTGCCTCAAGCGAACTGCCCGTTCACCGGGCTATTTACCGCCGCACATCCGCCAAAGCCATAGTTCATGCTCACCCGCCTTATGCGGCCGCTCTCTCCCTGCTTGAGGGGGAAATAATACCGGACTGCGGTGAGGGGCTTTACTGCCTGGGAGCTATACCGGTTATCGGTTTCGGAGAGCGGGTTCAGCCCGGCAGTCTGGCAGAAGAAGTGGCTACAGCACTGGAAACACACCGGGTTATAGTGGTAGCCGGTCATGGCAGCTTTGCAACAGGGGAAAACATAGAAGAAGCCCTGAAATACACTTTTGCTTTGGAAGAAATGTGCCAGGTAACCTATCTGGCTCGTATCCTCAAGAAAGCTGACTAAACTCCCAGATTAACCCCGTCAAAGTTGCGTTGCCCGCGGACAAAATCTGCCGCACTGCAACCGGCCTTACCTTCCAGCTGAAGACGGATTATCTCCAGCTCTCCCGAAGCTGAGCCAACCATTACTCGGGATTGCTCATAAACCCTGACTTCAGAAGGCTTCAACCCAAGCCCCAGATTTCGGGGCTTTGCTTCCAGTATTTTCAGAGTTTTTTGATTGAAGGTGGTAAAAACCCCCGGCCAAGGGAAAAAAGCTCTTACCCGGCGTTCAATTTCAACAGCCGAAGTCTGCCAGTTTATCAGTCCCATCTCTTTGGTGACCATACCAAAATAGCTGGCCTGAGTGTTATCCTGCACCTTCGGTTCCGGCAGAGAGGGGATTTGACTTAATAACTCCAAAAGCATACACCCGCCGATAAAGGCCAGTTTGTCTGCCAGAATGGGGGTGGTATCTTCAGGGCGGATGGCTACCATAGAACGGGAATAAACCGGTCCGGTGTCCAGTCCAGCTTCCAGTTTCATCAGAGAAACGCCAGCCCATTCGTCACCCCCCAGCAGAGTGGCGGCAACCGGAGTTGCTCCCCGGTAACGGGGCAGCAGGGAGGGGTGAATATTGAGCACCCCGTAAACAGGTATATCCAGGACCTCCTGAGGCAAAATAAGACCGTAAGCAGCCACTACTATCACATCCGGTTTAAGCTCCTTTAAAAAAGCCTGCTCTTCAGGTTTCTTGAGACTCTGGGGCTGGTAAACCGCCAGCCCATGCTCCAGTGCCAGTGTCTTTACCGGGGGAGGACAAAGCTCACGCCCCCGCCCGGCCGGACGGTCAGGCTGGGTGTAAACGCCGCAGATATCGTATCCTTCGGCAAGAAGCATTTTAAGCGGGGTAAGGGCAAATGCGGGACTGCCCATAAAGACCATCTTGAGTTTATTCATCACCGCCATTTTAACACCGCCTAATTACCATAACAACTTTATTTTAATTTATGTATCTAGGAGGGCTAAAAGAGGCTAAAATCAAGCCTGCCAGAGAGATTTGGAGAGTAACAGAGTGTCAAGTGACCTTCTATCCCTATCACAGGCACCTTGCTTGTTGTCAACCGCCATTGTTACTATTTATCTAGTCTTTAACAGATTGGTACTTATTCTTACAGGGGTGGATCATTTTCATGGCAGAGTGTGTACCCCCTTGATTTCAAACACGGTTTAATTACTGGGAGGGATATTTTTGTCTATTCGGCCTGCACAAGAACTATGGGAAGCAGCCCTGGGGGAGATTGAACTTCAGGTAAACAAGCCCAATTTCCGTACCTGGTTTGCCAAAACTGTCGGCCTTAAATACGACGGCGGTGAATTTGTTATAGGCGTTCCCAATACTTTTGTGGCCGAATATCTGGAGCTTAATCAGCGTTCGCTGATTGAAAAAACCCTGATAAATACTACCCACAGTCCGGTAGAGCTCTGTTTTCAGCTTATCCAGTCCGGGCAGGTACCGGCTGCTGTTCCTCAGACAAACAAACAGAAACAGGAATCTCCCTTTAATCCCCGTTATACCTTTGAATCTTTCATAGTGGGGTCATGCAACCGCATGGCTCACGCTGCCTCGCTGGCAGCCGCCCAGAATCCCGGAAAGAGTTATAACCCTCTTTATATTTATGCAGAGGCTGGTTTAGGTAAAACCCATCTCCTGCAGGCCATCGGACATCTGGCAAACCTGAACCGCCGCAAGGCTCTGTATGTCAGCGGAGAACAGTTTACCACTGACTTTATATCTTCTATCCGAAACGGCCAAACTGAAGAATTCCGTTCCCGTTACCGGGATGTAGACCTATTGCTTTTGGATGATGTCCAGTTTATTGGCGGTAAGGAACAGACCGAAGAATGTTTATTCCATACCTTTAATGATCTGCATAATTCCAACCGTCAGATAGTTATTTCGGCAGATTCCCCACCCAAGTCACTGCCCCAGCTGGCCGAAAGATTACGGTCACGCTTTGAGTGGGGGCTCACTATTGAGATTGAACCGCCGGATGAAAAAACCCGTCTTGAGCTTCTGCAGCTTAAAGCTGAGCAATCCGGTACAGAACTGAATATGGATACTCTGGAATATCTGGCACAGGCAGTGAAGCACAATATCCGCGAACTGGAAGGCAGCCTTAACCGGGTGCTGGCGTATGCCCGTTTGCTAAGGGCTGCCATTACCCCCGACCTGGCTGCCAGAGCCCTTTCGGACATTGGCTCCCGTCCGGTCAGGGAAAACAGCCCCCTTCGTCCGGGTAATATAATTTCAGCCGTATCCCAAGTATTTCAGATACCGACAACCGAACTTTTGGGTGCCGCCCGTGACAAAGATACTGCTCTGGCCCGCCAGTTTGCCATGTTTATACTCAAACAACAAAATTCTGCCTCTCTGGTAGAGATAGGTCAGTCTTTAGGCGGAAGAAGTGCTTCTACCGTCAGCCATGCCTGTGATAAAATCCAGCTGGAGCTGGAAAACAGCACCTTTCTGCGTCTGAAAATGACCGAGGTTCAAAACCACCTTTCCCAACAGCGCCTTCCCTGATTCCTTTAACTGCCATTTATTCCTGACATTTCCACGGTTGTTGTTTTTTCTGTAATACTTGGTTGCCCACCGGGGGCATTTACAGGTTTTTTCTATTCCTTTTCGACAGTCTTTCTATAACTTCGGTATATTTTTCGATAACCGGACTAAATTTTAGATAACTTTAAGAAATCTCTGCTTTAAAAAATGGCTTCGTGCTTTAAAATAGCGATTTTATTCGTAAAGTCTTATTATTATTATTTCTGATATACTTAAAAATAAACAAGTTAAAGTTTAAGTGATTTCGATAACCTAAGAATTAGATAACTTTTTAGATAAGGTGTTTTAGAGATGTTTGACAGAGTAGAAATTAATATCAAGGCTGGAGACGGCGGTAGCGGCAAGGTGAGCTTCAGGCGTGAAAAATTCGTTCCTTACGGCGGGCCTGACGGGGGCGACGGCGGAGACGGCGGCAACGTATATCTGGAAGCTGATTCCGGGCTTTACAGCCTTTTAAATTTTAAGCATAAAAGAGTTCATAAAGCCTCTAACGGTGAAGGTGGTATGGGCAGCCGTTGCACTGGCCACAACGGGGCAGACCTGGTGATAAAAGTGCCGGTTGGTACGGTGGCTACTATTCTGGAGGAAAACGGCCATAAAAGGGTTCTGGCTGATTTAGCGGCCGACGGAGACCGCACCCTGGTAGCTCACGGGGGACAGGGAGGGCTGGGTAATACCCATTTTGTTTCCTCTACCAATCAAGCCCCCATGCTGGCTCAAAAAGGCCAGCCGGGCGGCGAATATGACCTGATACTGGAACTGAAACTTATTGCCGATGTGGCTATTATAGGTTACCCGAATGTGGGCAAGTCTTCACTGCTTTCCCTGCTGACAGCGGCCAAACCCAAGGTGGCCAACTATCCTTTTACTACTCTATCACCGGTAATGGGGGTTATCGAACGTCCGGAGGGTGTCTTTGTCATGGCAGAAGTACCCGGACTTATTGAAAATGCCCATCTGGGCAAGGGTCTCGGGCACGATTTCTTACGCCATATTTCCCGCACCCGTATGGTTATCCACCTGCTGGATGGCACTTCGGAAAACCCTATAGATGATATGATAAAGGTCAACAGCGAGCTGTATCTTTACGATGCCTCTTTGTCCGAACGCCCCCAGGTGGTAGCTATAAACAAGATAGATGATGAGCTGGTACAGCTCAGGCGGGAAGAACTTAAGGAGACTTTTAAAGAAGCCGGGCTGGAGGTATTTTTTATTTCCGCCCTGACAGGCGAAGGGGTGGATGTACTGCTGGCTAAAGTAGCTGAAAAGCTGGACATTCTTAAAGCGGCGGATATATCCGAAACAGCTCCCGACCATGAAGTAAAGATTTTCCGGCCTGCCCCCAAGGGTAAAATGGGTTTTCGTATTACCCGTTTGGAAGATGGCTGGCAGGTGGAAGCCCCTGAGATTGAGCGGATTATTGAGCACTCTGATATTGAAGACCCGGAGGTCAGGAGGCAGGTAATGGTGCTTTTGAAACACCGCAGTGTCCAGCAATCTCTGATAAAGTCCGGGGCAGTTATCGGCCAAAAGATTATAACCGGCAGGATGGAATGGTATCTTTAAAAACAGGCATACTGGGGGGAACTTTTGACCCCATTCATACCGGCCACCTGATACTGGCCGATGAGGTAAAAAACAGGCTGGGACTGGACGAGGTTATTTTTATACCCACCGGTCAGCCCTATTATAAAGCGGATAAAACTATCAGCCCGGCTGAAGACCGCCTGAATATGGTTAAGCTGGCCATATCGGACAAGCCCTATTTCAGGGTTATGGATATTGAAATAAAAAGAAGCGGTCCCACCTATACGGCTGATACCTTAAACGACCTGAAGACTATTTTGCCCGAAAAGACCGAGCTTTACTTTATGCTGGGCTGGGATAATCTGGAGGCTTTGCCGCGCTGGCACAAGGCTTCTGAAATAATACGGCTTTGCCGGCTGGTAGCCGTACCCCGCATAGGGCAGGTGAAACCGGATGTGGACGAACTTGATGATAAATTGCCCGGTTTACAGCAGAGCCTTATCCTGCTTTCCAAGCCGGAGGTGGATATATCTTCTTCTCTGGTACGGGAAAGAGTAGAAAACGGGCAGGGAGTGGAACATCTGGTGCCGGCGGCAGTTGCTTCGTATATCAAAGAGCACAACCTGTACTGTCGTAAATAAATCCGGTATTAAAAACTGTCAGATAAAAATTAAGGGGCGTCTTAGACGCCCCTTAGCTGTTTTCTAAGGCTTTAATAAAGGCTTAGATATCCAGGTTCTTGACGGTGCGGGAGTGAGACTGGATAAAGGCCTTGCGGGGAGCTACTTCACCGCCCATCAGCAGGTTAAAAATCTGGTCAGCCTTGGCGGCATCTTCCACTTTTACTTCAAGCAGGGTGCGGCTGGCCGGGTCCATGGTAGTCCTCCAGAGTTGCTCGGCACTCATTTCACCCAGACCTTTATACCGCTGGATATCTACCTTGGTGCTCTTGGTCTGGGCAAGGATAGCCTCTTTTTCAGCATCATTGTATACCCAGTGCTCGGTACTGCCTATTTTTATCTTGTAGAGAGGCGGTTGGGCAATGAATAAATGGCTTTCGGTAATAAGGCGGGGCATATGGCGGAAGAAAAAGGTTAAAAGGAGTGTCCGTATATGAGAGCCGTCCACATCAGCATCTGTCATGAGTACCAGACGGTTGTAGCGCAGTTTAGAGGGGTCAAAATCATTATCTATACCAGCTGCCAGAGCGGTGATGATGGCCCTGATTTCTTCGTGAGCCAGCATCTTGTCAGGTGAAGCCTTTTCTACGTTCAAAATTTTACCCCGTAACGGGAGTATGGCCTGAAAGCGGCGGTTTCGGCCCTGTTTGGCTGAACCACCGGCTGAATCACCCTCTACCAGAAACAGTTCGCACAGCGAAGCATCACGCTCTGAGCAGTCTGCCAGCTTGCCAGGCAGGGTGCCTGTATCCAGAGCACTCTTGCGGATAATCAGGTCACGGGCCTTGCGGGCGGCTTCACGGGCCTTGGCGGCGGTTATACATTTTTCTAATATGCGTTTGGTATCATCCGGATGTTCTTCCAGATAAAGGGAAAGCTGTTCGGCAACGGCACTTTCCACAAAACTCTTTATTTCAATATTGCCCAGCTTGCCCTTGGTCTGTCCCTCAAACTGGGGTTCGGGCAGTTTGACGCTGACGATGGCTACGATGCCTTCACGTACGTCATCACCCATCAGGTTCGGGTCGGTGTCTTTAAGAAATTTGGACTTGTGGGCGTAGTCATTAAAAGCCCGGGTCAGGGCGGAACGAAAACCGGTCAGGTGGGTACCGCCGTCTACGGTATTTACACAGTTGGCAAAGGTAAGGGTGGAATCCGAGTAGCCGTCATTGTACTGGATAGCTACTTCCAGAATAGTGCTGTCGGATTTTTTGGTTATATAAATAGGCTGGCGGTGGCGTACTTCGCGGTTGCGGTTTAGATGGCGTACAAAGCCGGTAATACCACCCTCAAAGTAATAAGTACGTTCCTGATCAGATTTTTCGTCGTAAATATATACCTCAAGCCCCTTGTTGAGATAGGCTATCTCCCGCAGGCGGTCAGTCAGGGTTTCAAAGTCATATTCCGTGGTGGAAAATATTTGTGAATCAGCCATGAATATAGTGGTGGTACCGGAACCTTCTGATACTCCCACTTCTTCCAGCGGGGTGCTGGGCTTGCCGCGCAGGTAGCTTTGCTGGTAAATTTTGCCGTTGCGCCTGACCTTGACTGTAGTCCATTCGGACAGAGCGTTTACCACTGAAGCACCCACACCATGCAGACCGCCGGATACCTGATAGGTCTTGCCGCCGAATTTGGCACCGGCATGCAGGACGGTCATAACCGTTTCAAGGGCGGAAATCTTGGTAGTAGAGTGAATGTCTACCGGGATACCGCGGCCGTTATCCTCAACGCTGACACTGCCGTCTTTAAACATTATGACCTTAATCCGGTCACATACCCCGGCCATGGCTTCATCTACGCTGTTATAAACAATTTCATAAACCAGGTGATGCAACCCCCGCTGGTCTGTAGAGCCGATATACATGCCCGGCCTTTTGCGGACAGCGGCCAGACCTTCCAGTACCTGGATATCACTGGCTGTATAGGTTTCTGAATTGGCACCCGGTTTGGCTTTATTTGCATCTAACATAATTTCATTTCATCCTGCGGCTTAAAATATATAAATGATAAGAGGCTGAGACAAAGGCTCTTTAAAAAGAGACAAAAAAAGAGAGGTTTCAGAGGTAGATTTTGACAGACTCTAAAAGCTTTCATTAGATATCCAATTATAGCACAGAGGGTTAAAGGGGTAAAGAATTTAGCTATACGCCAGCTTTGGCTGGCAGGAGAAGGATTAGCCGGATCTTGAGCCGTCCGCGCCCACCCGGTTTATGCTTATTATTCCGCGTATACCTTCAAGTTTGGCCATCAATCTGGTCAGCTGGGAAAGGCTTTTTATCTGGGTAGTCATGGCCAGTGTGGTGGTTTTATCGTCATTTTCGGTTACGGTCATGGAGAGGATACTGATTTTTTCTTCAGCTACCACGGTGGAAACATCCCGTACCAGACCCACCCTGTCCCATGCCTGAATGCGGATAGATGCCGGGTAAAGTTCTTCTTTTGGCATACCCCAGTCTACGCTCACTAGTCTCTCCCTTTCTTCCTCGTGCAGAATATTGTGGCAGTCTTGGCGGTGTACCGTAACGCCCCGGTTACGGGTGACATAACCTATAATATCGTCCCCGGGTACCGGGTTGCAGCACTTGGCAATATTGGTTAAAAGAGAACCGGTGCCCATCACCGAAACACTGCTCTGGGAGGTAGGTTTGGTGGTTTGAGTGGGGGGAGTGACCACCCGCGGCTGTTCCTGCTGGCTGAGGAGTTTCATGGATACCTGATGAACTGAAACTGCCCCGTAACCTATTGCCATCAGAAATTCATCTGCGTTTTCATATTTAAAGGTTTTGGCCAAAGCATCACGGTCAACTGTTTTGATGCCGATATGCTTAAGCTCTTTTTCAAGCAGTTCCCGTCCGCGGTCCAGATTTTCGGTTCGTTCCTGCTTCTTGAACCAGGCCAGTATCTTTTCGCGGGCGTGATGGGTTTTGATATAACCCATATTGACATTCAGCCAGTCACGGCTGGGCCCGCGGTCTTTCTTGGTGGTGACTATTTCTACCACCTCGCCGTTTTTTAGCTGGTAATCCAGCGGTACCAGCCTGCCGTTAGCTTTTGCACCTATACAGCGGTTGCCCAGTTCGGTATGAATGCGGTAAGCGAAATCTATGGGGGTAGCCCCCTTGGCCAAATCCTTTATTTCTCCTTTGGGGGTAAAGACAAAGACCTGGTCATTGAAAATATCGGTCTTGACAGATTCCAGAAATTCTTCGGCACCGCGCATATCCCGGTGCCACTCTATAAGCTGTCTTAACCAGCCTATGCGGTCTTCAAAGTTTACGTCTTCTTTACCGGCGGTTTTATAACGCCAGTGGGCGGCTACGCCGTATTCGGCAATATGGTGCATCTGGTAGGTGCGTACCTGAACCTCAAGCGGGGTAGTGCCCAAGCTCATAACGGCGGTATGGAGGGATTGGTAGCCGTTTGGTTTGGGGTTGGCGATATAATCATCAAAAGCACCCGGTATGGGGTGCCACAGGCTGTGGACAATGCCTACCGCATGGTAACAGTCCGGTATGTCATTTACCAGCACCCTTAGGGCGAGTACGTCATAAATATCTTCAAATTGTTTGCCCTGCGAGGCATACTTTTCCATTTTCTGATAAATGCTGTAAAGGTGTTTGGGGCGGCCGGAGACTTCAACGTTCAGTCCGTTTTTTTCAAACTCACCTTGCAGAATGGCACTTACGTGTTCAAGATAATTCTGGCGTTGGGCAAGTTTTGAATCTACCAGATTGGCTACCTGCCGGTAATGGCGGGGGTCAAGGTAACGGAAGGCCAGGTCTTCCAGTTGCCATTTCAGTTCCCAGATACCCAGACGGTGGGCCAGCGGGGCATATATCTCCATGGTTTCCTTGGCTATACTGCGGCGTTTTTCGGGTGAGAGTGCCTGAAGGGTGCGCATATTGTGAAAGCGGTCTGCCAGCTTTATAAAAACTACCCGCAAATCCTCGGCCATGGCCACCAGCATTTTACGCAGGTTTTCGGCCTGACGGAGGCTGGCATTGCCGCCGGGGCGTCGGGCATCTTCTATGGCCGGACCAAGTGCCAGTTTGCTTAGTTTGGTTACCCCGTCTACCAGTTTGGCCACATCTGCCCCGAATTTTTTGTCTATCTGCTCCAGGCTGATATTGGCATCTTCGGGTACGTCATGGAGCAGGGCAGCCGAAAGCGTGGCGGCGTCCAGCTGGAGGTCAGCCAAAGTCATGGCCACGTTTAAGGGGTGTTCAATAAATGGTTCGCCGGATTTTCGCATCTGGCCGGCATGGGCTGCGGCGGCATAGTTATATGCCTCCTCCAGAAGCGTCAGTTTTTCCGGGGGGAGGTATTTGGAGGCCTTTTCTTTAAGATCGGCGAATTCCATTTTGAAATACCGCCCTTGATTTAATAACTAAAAGTATAGCGCACTGACAGCAGTGTGTACAAAATCTGGCGTCAGGCGCAACTAAGGTCTATAATAGAGACCACTTCCAGTTAAAGGAGATACCAGCTTGTACCAGTCACCCAGAGGTACAGAAGATATATTGCCTGAAGACCAGCCTTACTGGCATTTCGTCAGGCAACAAGCCGCCCGTATAGCCGCCCTGTATGGTTACCAGAGAACAGATACCCCTGTATTTGAGGATGCCGGGCTGTTTGTACGCAGTGTGGGTGAAGGGACGGATATTGTCTCCAAAGAAATGTATACGTTTGAAGACCGGGGCGGAGATAAACTGACCTTGCGCCCTGAGGGGACTGCACCTGTCTGCCGGGCGTACCTGGAGCATGGCATGCAGACCCGTACCAAGCCGGTCAAGCTTTATTACCTGAGCTCTATTTTCCGTTATGACCGCCCTCAGGCCGGGCGTTACCGCCAGCACCATCAGTTTGGTTTTGAAGCTATTGGCGAGGCTGATGCTTCGCTGGATGCCGAGATAATAGAAATGGCCTGGAGTTTTTACAATCTGCTGGGCATTACCGACCTTTCGCTGGAATTGAACAGCATAGGTTGCCGGCAGTGCCGCCCGAATTATATTTCGGCACTTAAAGATTACTACCAGCAACATTCGGGCAAACTCTGCCCTGACTGTAATACCCGTCTGGATAAAAATACTCTGCGCCTGCTGGACTGTAAACGGGCGGAATGCCAAGCTGTGGCTGGAAATGCCCCTAGAAGTGCAGATTACCTTTGCCCGGACTGCCTTGCCCACTATAGCCGCCTGAAAGAGTGTCTGACAATTTTAGACCTGCCATTTCATGAGAATTTCCGTCTGGTAAGGGGTCTTGATTATTACAGCCGCACGGTTTTTGAAATTCAGCCCATGGCAGAGGGTGCCCAGAGCACCATTGGCGGCGGCGGACGCTATGACGGGCTGATAGAACAGCTTGGCGGAGAGGCTACCCCGGCTATGGGGTTTGCTACCGGTATTGAGCGGATTATTTTAAACCTGAAGCGTCAGGGTATTGTGCCTTCTCCCTTGCCGTCTCCCGCTGTTTTTCTGGCCTATATGGGAGAGACAGCGGCTTTGGCTTCATTTGCTTTGGCATCAGACCTGCGTAAAGCAGGCATAGGGATATACCAGACATATGCCCAGAAAAGCATCAAGGCTCAGCTCAGGCAGGCTAACAGTTTGGGGGTAGACTGGGTGGTAATACTGGGTGAAGAAGAACTGAAGCAGGGCTGTGCCGTTCTTCGGAATATGAAGGAAGCCGGGCAGGCAAATATACCTCTTGACCAACTTATATGTGAGATAAAGAAGCAGATATGACAAAAAATATATTGATTATCGGCGGTTATGGCAATGCCGGCAGTTGTATAGCTATGCTGCTGATGCAGGAAACAGATGCCCGTATATTTCTGGGCGGCAGGAGTCTGGAGAAAGCCAAATATGTGGCCGAAGGCTTAAACCGGCTGGAAAATATCCAGCGGGTGGAGGGTGTGCGGCTGAATGTAGAAGACCCCCAGAGCCTGAAAGAAGCTTTTAGCGGCATGGATATAGTAGTGGTGGCTTCCAATACACCTGAATATGCCCGCCAGATTGCCGTTGCTGCTTTGGAAGCCAAAGTTGATTATATTGATATCCAGTATTCAGACCGCAAACTTCACCAGCTGAAACTGCTCTCCCAGAAGATAAATAACGCTAATTTGTGCTTTATAACCGAGGCCGGCTCTTTACCGGGACTGCCTTCGGCGCTGGTTCATTTAGTTCATCAGGATTTCACCACTCTGGAAAGGGTTTCGGTGGGAGCCATTATCTGCCAGAACTGGAAATCAGCCATATCTGAAGAGCGTACCAACGAGGTTATGCGTCAGCTTTCTGATTACCAACCCTATGTTTACAAAAATTATCATTGGAAGCGTCTGGGCTGGTTTCACCCCGGCACTTCGCGCACTTTTAATTTCGGACCTTTCGGCCGTTTATCCTGCGGCCCTATGACCCTTGAAGAGATGCGTCCGCTGCCCGGCATGTACACTACTCTCAAAGAGCTGGGTTTTTATATGGGCGGGTTTAACTGGTTTACCAACTGGATAAGCATACCCCTTTTAAACCTTGGGCTGCGCTTTTTTGGTAAAGAAGCCAAACGTTCTTTGGGTAAACTGCTTGTCTGGGGGCTTCGCAATTTTGACAACCAGCCTTATGGAATGGCGATTAAAGTTTCCGCCAGAGGCGAACGGGGTGGGATAAGGGAGAGGCAGGATATACTTCTTTCCCATAAAGATGCTTATATGTTTACGGCTATACCTCTAGTAGCCTGTTTGAAACAGTATTTAGACGGCTCTGCCCGCCGCTCCGGTTTGTATTATATGGGGCATCTGGTAGATTCAAAGCGGCTGGTGGGAGATATGGAAAAAATGGGTATGACCATCCGTTTCCAAACCCAGATGGTGGATAAACCTTCGGTAGCGCGCCCCCGCATAGAGGATTAGCCCTTATCCGGCCGTTTCCAGTGGTCAACTATCAGGTTGCGTCGGTTAGCCGGGTCACGCAGGCTTTTCCTGTTGTCCAGTACGAACTTGCCCCCTATCATTAAAAAGAGCAAAACTGATATCAGGGTGGCAAATTCGGAATGGCTGCCGTACCAGACTAAAAAGGGCAGGCTGAAAAGGGCAATCCCGGTGGCTAGGGCTATATTTCGGGTAAGGGCTAAAGGTATAAAAACCAGCAGTGCCAGTATACCCAGCTGTTGGGGAAGACCGTAAACAGGCAGCAAGAACAGCATTGCCCCGAATGCCGGCCCCAGCCCTTTGCCGCCTTTGAAATCCAGCCAGACAGACCAGTTATGCCCGATTACGGCCATGAAACCGGTCAGAATAACCCACTGGGCATTTTGGGTAAGCAGATAATAGGAAACAGAAACTGCCAGAGTGCCTTTAACCAGATCTATAAAGGCTACGCTGATGCCTGCCCCCGTACCTACTTCACGGAAGGTATTTAATCCCCCCACATTCCCCCCGCCCATCTGGCGTATGTCCCGCCCGATAAGGCGGCGGGTGACCAGATAAGCTGAGGGGATAGAACCCAGCAAATATCCTGTCAGGAGCGACAGTAAAGTATATATAATGCCCTCCTACGGATCATTTACAGGTTATAAACCGGGGTACACCAGTTTTCATACTTGGTGATATTGCCTTTGATGGCTTCAAAATACAAATCTTTCAGTTTAGCGGTTAACGGCCCAATCTCGCCGTTGCCCACCTTGCGGTGGTTAATTTCAGAAACAGGAGTCAGATGGGCGGCTGTGCCGGTCAGGAAACATTCTTCGGCCATATAAAGCTCCACCCGGTCAATGCTTCTTTCAACCACCTGCAGGCCAAGCTCTTTTTCGGCCAGCTCCATAACCGAGTTACGGGTAATGCCGTCCAGTATGCTGTCGCAAATGGGAGGGGTAATAAGCTTCCCCTTGCGGACCAAAAACAGGTTTTCACCGCTGCCTTCAGAGACATGCCCGTCCGGGGTCAGCATAATGCCTTCGTCAAAGCCATTTTCAACTGCTTCGGTCTTGGTAAAGGCATTATTCAGGTAAATGCCGGTGGACTTCAGCTGGGGAGGCATAACGTTGTCGTCAGGGCGGCGCCAAGTGGAAACACAGCAGTGGCAGGTATCTTTATCTATATATCTGCCCCAGGGTATGGCCACAATCAGCAAATCACATTCCAGATTGTGCAGTCTGACCCCGAAGCTCTCGGAACTTTTATAAGCTAGGGGTCGGATATATATATCCTCCTTAAAACCGCACTTGCGGACCAGCTCAATTGTAATTTTACAAAGCTCATCCACCGTGTAGGGGAGGTCCATTTTGAGCACTTTGGCACCGGAAAGCAGCCGGGTATAGTGCTCCTTCAGGCGGAATACGTACATCTGCTTCTTTTCATCATTCCAGTTGCCGCGAATGCCTTCAAATACCCCGGTACCATAGTGCAGGGCATGGGTCATTACCCCAATCTTGGCATCCTCCAGCGGTATTATCTGTTTTTTAAAGTAAGCATATGACGTTCCCATCTTGCGGACTCCTTTCTTTGAAGATAGATTATAGTCCGCCGGGTATTAAAGGACAAGCCGAGATTGGGTAGGGGATTAATCTGAAGAAGACTATTTTGGGTTAAGAGGGAGGGGGTAAGAGGTAAATGCCCAATCTTGTAAATAAAATACTGCCTAAAACATATCCTTCAGCCTGTATGTCCGCCCGGTTTGGACTGAACTGAAACCGTACTTCTGGCGGATTTTATCCAGAGAGGCGTCCAGTTTTTCCAGCCGTGCTTTGGCTGGGTCTATTTCCAGCTGTTTTTCCGGGCCGCAGAAATCGCTTATGCCTACCCCCAGCAGTCTGACGGTTTGGCGGTCTGAATCCAGTATGCCGTTCATCAGACTAAGGGCTGTCTGGAATATCTCGCGGTTGCCGGAGGCAGGTTGTCCAAGGTGCTTCTGGCGGGTCAGGGTGGTAAAGTCTGCAAAGCGTATTTTTATCTGGACTACCCGAGCCTGTTTGCCCCGTTTGCGGAGGGTGGCGGTAATTTTTTCGGAGAGATAACTTAGCTTAGCTTCCAGAAAAGTCTGGTTTCGGGTGTCTGTCTCAAAGGTGGTTTCGCGGCTGATAGACTTGGCTTCAGAGGGCATTTCAACCGGGCGGTTGTCTATTCCCATGGCGGCATTTGAAAGGTACGGGGCATATGCCCCCAAACGGCTTTTTAGAAATGAAGCAGGCAGGGCAGCCAGCTTGCCCAGAGTATCTATCCCAAGTGATTTCAGGTGCTGTTCGGTTTTTTTGCCTATACCCGGCATTACGGCTATATCCAAAGGGGCTAAAAAGGAGGCTTCTTCACCCGCAGGTACTTCGCACTGGCCATTGGGTTTGGCCCGTTCGGTAGCTATCTTGGCTGCTACTTTGGAATTGGCAATGCCGATACTGGCGTTTATACCCAGTTCGGCAGTGATGCGGCGGCGGATTTTAGAGGCCATTTCGGCAATGCTGCCGTGCAGGGATTCAAAGCCGGTTACTTCCAGATAGGCTTCATCCAGACCCATGGGTTCAAGGAAGGGTGAGAAATCTGAGAGTATAAGCATAAATTTTTCGGAATACTCACGGTAAAGCTGGTGATTGCCTTCAATAAATATAGCTTGAGGGCAGAGATTTTTGGCGGTGATAAGCGGCATGCCGGAGTGGATACCGAATTTGCGGGCTTCGTATGAGGCGGCGGCTACTACGCCCCGCCGTTCGGGTTTGCCCCCTACTATAACCGGTTTGTCTTTGAGTTCAGGGCGGACTGCCTGTTCTACCGAAACAAAAAAGGCATCCAAGTCTACGTGCATTACCCGTCTGATACTCATTACTCGCCGGGCTTTATCAGGCATTTAACCTTTTTCTCAAACAGGGGTCGGGATAGTAGCAGGTGGTGACCGCAACGCAGGCAGGTAATGCCTATATCTGACCCCGCAAAGTCCACCTTCCAGTCTGTACCGCCGCAGGGGTGGGGTTTACGCAGCTTGTATACATCTCCGGGGTTTATTTCTGGCATTTTACTTCCGTATGGCGTGTGCGTTTATCCGAAATGTGCCGGATATAAAAGCAGCAGCCTTTTCCGTATATTAAAAACGTTTTCGGTAATGGTTTATGGCGTCCCGCATCTGTTCGGCGGCTTCGGCTGCCCCTTGGGCAAATTCACTGCCGCTACGGGCGTAAAGTATGCCGCGGGAAGCGCATATAATAGCCAGTTCACCGTTGGGGTTAGTCCCGTTTTCTATGGTAGCCTTCAGGTCTCCGCCCTGAGCGCCTATACCCGGAATAAGAAAAGGTAGTTTGGGGTAGCTGAGGCGGAGTTTTTTAAGCTCTTCCTGCTGGGTAGCACCCACCACCAGCCCAATATTCTCATAACGGTTCCAAAGGGAAGCCTTGTCTGCCACCACTTCATACAGAAAGCGTTTTTGCCCCAGATATTCGGTCTTCAGCATCTGGAAATCTGTTGAGCCCTGATTGGAGGTGAGGCAGAGGATAAATATACCCTTGTCCTGATACTCAATAAAGGGTTCAAGAGAGTCATAACCCAGATACGGGCTGACAGTTACGCCATCACAATCCAGTTCGTCTAATATGGCTCTGGCATAGGCTTTTGAGGTATTGCCTATATCTCCCCTTTTGGCATCCGCTATGGTTATGAGTTCACGGGGAATAAACTCACAGGTTTCAGATAAAATTTCCCAGCCCTGTTTGCCCAAAGCTTCGTAAAAGGCCAGATTTATTTTGTATCCGCAGACAAAAGGTGCGGTGGCTTCTATAATTTCGCGGTTAAATTCCAGTGCGCTCATGCCCACCGGCATAAGTTTCGGGTCGGGGTCCAGCCCTACGCAAAGCAGGCTTTTGTTTCTGTTGCCGGCCTGTTTTAGTTTTTCTAAAAACTTCATGTGTGTAATCCTCTGGAAAGGATATTAGCAACTGTAATGCCTTCCAGTCAAGAGAATAAAATCAGGAAATATGGAGGGCAGTATATTTAAATGCTTTATTTCAGGTGGTAACATAAAGCGGGAGAATAAACATGGAGGAATGCGCCATGAAGAAAGAATTTCCGAATAAAAATTTTCAACGGATAGAGGCCGGGCATGGTTTTGAGATAAGCCTGATACGGTCAGATAGTTTTGAAGTAACTGTAGATGCATCTGAAGACGGGTTTAGAAATATTGAAATAAAGCAGGAAGGCGACAAGCTGTGGCTGATGTATAGCCCCAGTATTTTCAGCCTGAAAAACCTGCTGCCGGGCTGGTACTTGCCCAGAGCTACCGTTAAAATGCCCCGGTTGGGCGGACTCTACATAAACGGGGCAACCAGAGCTAAACTGGAAGGTTTTGATTCGAACGGGAAACTGGAAATAAAGCTAAGCGGTGCCAGTCAGCTTGAGGGTGAAGTGAAGGCGGGGGAAGCCGAAATTAAGGCTGAAGCGGCTAGCGAGGTAAGGCTAAAAGGGGTTTTTAAGAAGCTGAAACTGGAACTGGAAAGCGGCAGCAAGGTGCAGATGGAAGGCTGGACTGAGGAATTGGAAGCCGAGGCAAAAAGCGTAAGCCAGATTGAACTGGATAAAATGGTCTGCAAGCAGGCAAAAGTAAAACTGGAAAATGCCAGTCAGGCGGAACTCCGGGTTGAAGAAGTGCTTAACGTGAAACTGAACGGCGCTTCTGAACTGAAATATGCCGGAAGTCCCTGTTTTAATGAAGTGGAAATAAAAGGTTCTTCCAGCCTGAGCAAAAGCTGATAAAATGGTATAATCAATCCCTTTCAAGGAGGCTTCAGGTGAAAAAGGCAGTTCTTTTGTGTTTATCTATATGCTTTACGGGAATGCTTGTCCTGCTTGGAGGCGGGTGTATCCCGGGGGTTGGCGGGTTTATTACGGGCAGCGGTGAGGTAGAGAGCCAGCCTTTTGATTATGCTGATTTTAACCGGGTGGAGATATCAAATGTTATTACGGCTGACATCTCCCGTGCAGATTCTTTTGAAGTATCTGTTTCTACTAATGAAAATATTTTTGAATATCTGGAACTGGAGAAAAGCGGCCAGACCCTCAAGATTGGGTTAAAAGATAATTACAGCTTTACAAATGTAAAAATAGAGGCCAGTATTCGTCTGCCGGAGCTGGTGGGGCTGGATATTTCTGGCGCTTCCAAAGCTACAGTAAGCGGTTTTAACTCGGTAAATGATTTTACGGCTTTGGTGTCCGGTGCCAGCCGCATTACTCTTTTTAACATGAGGGTCGGGCAAACCCGTCTTTATATAAGCGGTGCCAGTTTCGCTAGCGGAGATTTGATCTGCGGAAATGCCAGTCTAGAAGTGTCCGGGGCTTCCCGTCTGGAACTTTCGGGGCAGGGCGTTGATATAGATGTATTGACTGAAGGTGCCAGTACTGTTAATCTGGAAAAGTTTTTGGCGGCAAGTGCTGAAGTTACGGCTACCGGCGTAAGCAATATCCGGGTATATACAAATGGCGATTTGTATATAACAGCCAGCGGTGTCTCTTCAGTAAAATATTTTGGCAACCCGATTATCAAAGATATAAACATTTCGGATATTTCTTCGGCAGGCAAGGGTTAGGGGGATACTCTGGAAGACAGCTACCAGCAGGCTTTAAACTACATATTGGGGCTGACAGATTATGAATCTGCTACCAGCCGGGCGGCTGCCAATTATGATCTCAGGCGGGTAGTGGAGCTTCTGATGAGGCTCAGAAACCCCCACATGGGTATTCCGGCTGTGCATCTGGCCGGTACCAAGGGCAAAGGCAGTACCGCCTCCCTGATTGCTTCGGTTATGTCTGTGGCCGGTTATCGTACCGGTCTTTATACCTCGCCCCATTTGCTGGATTTCCGCGAACGTATTTGTCTGGATGGCAAGATGATTTCCAAAGACCATCTGGTGCGGCTTATGGCTTCTATCAGGCCTTTGGTAGATGAAATGAATGCCCATGCCTATTTGGGCAAGATAACTTCGTTTGAAGTGATGACTGCTCTGGCTTTTGAATTTTTTCACCGCCAGCAGGCCACTTTTCAGGTGATTGAAACCGGGCTGGGCGGACGGCTGGATGCTACCAATGTTATTACCCCCAACCTTTCGGTGCTTACCCCCATCAGTCTGGACCATACGGAGGTCCTGGGTGACAGTCTGGACAAAATAGCCGCTGAAAAAGCCGGCATTATCAAACAGTCTGTGCCGGTGGTATCTGCCGCCCAAAGGCCGGAAGCTATGGCAGTTATCCGCGAACGTTGCCTTAAGAACCAGTCAAGGCTGATTGAGGTGAGTGACGGGTACAAGGCGGAATTTTTAGGTTATTTAGGCAATGGCCAGTTGGTTAAACTTACCGGCAGGTTGGGTGAATACTGTCTTTGTCTGTCCCTTCTGGGGCATTACCAGCGTCAAAATGCCCTTACCGCTGTGGCATCTTTAGAGGTGCTGATAGAAGCTGGTTTTAAAATAAGCCCTGAAGATATCTGTGAAGGTTTCAGGCAGGCCAGATGGCCGGGACGGTTTGAGGTTATAAAGGGGAATCCGCTACTGGTTATTGACGGTGCCCATAATGAAGAAGCAGTTGCCGAATTGGTGCTTTCACTTGAAGAATATCCCGCTACCGCCAAAATAGAAAAAGGGGAAAGGGTTTTGGTTTTCGGCACTTCCTTTGATAAAGACGCTCAGGCCATGGCGGCATTGCTTGGGGGGTATTTCGGAACAGTGGTGCTTACCCGCTCCGCTCACCCGCGGGCTATGAAAATGGATTTGCTGAAGCAGGCTTTTGAAGGTAGGGGTTTGCAGGTTCTTGAAGCGGATGGAGTGCCTAAGGCTCTGGAACTGGCAGGGGAAATTAGCCCGGCAGACGGCCTCATATGTGCCACCGGTTCTCTCTTTGTAGCCGCCGAGGCCTTAAAAGGGAAGAGCCAGCCCCGGTCAGGAACTGGCTCTTAGTAATTCTATAAGTTTAATTTTCTTGTCCGGGTAGGGGATAACTTCTTCTTTCAGTTTTTTCCAGGTTTCCGGGCAGCTTTTGTATTCTATTCCCAGAAAACGGTGGATTATTTTATCCAGTTCCCGGCGTTTTTCTCCTTGCGGGTCTACCCCGGCGGCCAGAAAAATATCCCCCATATGCCTGAAATAGCAGGACATTTTGTGCTCCTTGTTAAGGCAGTTCGGCAAATACGTTGCTTAGGGCCTCATCCGGCAGCATATTCTCCAGTACTTTTTCCATAGCCATGGTATGGCTGCACATACCCCAAGCAGCAAAGAAATTACAGGTGCAATGCCATTTGCTGTTTATATATTCGGTGGTGTGGATATCATTTTCACCCCGGAACTGGACAGACAGCTGGTTAAATCTTATGCGGTCTTTCTCTTGAGCATAGCGTTTGGCTTTTTCTATTTTGCCTATCAGGCTAGACTGCATTTCGCCACCTCCTAAAATATTAAAGGCACTGGTCAGCTATGACCGGTGCCTTATACCCAAGGTTCAATTGAGTGATAAAAAATGAGAATTTTCAGCATCTGCTCTCACTCTCGCTTTTACTAATTACATTGTAATCCCTGCTTGTGCCAGAAGTCTAGAGGCAACAACACCAGATGCCGTCTTATAGCAAGTTTATTTGTGCCTGATAAATCTCTGGAAGTAGCTGTATCTCTCTTATGCCTCTCATTTCGTTTTTGCCAGCTACTTGGTTTAAAATAAAACGGTATGGAGGTAAGGAAAGTATGAAAGCGGTAGTCCAAAGGGTTAGCCGGGCGTCTGTCAGGGTAAGCGGAGAGACTGTTGGGGAAATAGGGCCTGGCCTTGCGGTTCTGCTGGGAGTGGCGGAAGGGGATACCGAAGAAGATGCTGAATATCTGGCATCCAAAATAATAAATTTGCGTATCTTTTCTGATGCCGAAGGCAAATTTAATCTTTCTTTAAAAGACCTCTGCCGCGAGATGCTGGTGGTCAGCCAGTTTACCCTTATTGCAGATACCCGCAAGGGGCGCCGCCCCAGTTTTATTGAGGCTGCCCAGCCTCAGGAAGCAGACGGGCTGTACAATGTATTTATCCGTCTTTGCCGTGAGGAAGGTACGCAGGTGGCAACCGGACAGTTCGGGGCTATGATGATGCTGGAAATCTATAATGACGGTCCGGTGACTATTATTCTGGACAGTCGTGATCGTTTGAACCCCCGCCTGTAATAGTAGTTGCAACTATTTGCAATAATGAAAGGCAACTGTTAGACTAACTTTATGCACAAACAAAATTCCATAGCCGGTGAACTGGCAAGTGACGGTTTCCGTCTGACTCCACAAAGGGTGCTTATTCTGGAAGCCTTGGATATGGCTGAAGGGCATATAAGTGCAGAGGATATTTATGCTGAGGTTGGGCAGGAATACCCTAATATAAATATATCCACTGTTTACCGTACACTGGAGCTTCTGAAAGGGCAGGGTCTGGTGTTGGAAACAGATATGGGTGACGGGCGGTTACGCTATCATAGTGTCAACAAAGAGTCACACCATTATCTGGTTTGCCGAAAGTGCGGCCAAGTAACAGACTTGAGTGAAGATATGGTAAAACAGCTGGAACAGAGTATTTTTAAAACATATGGCTTTGCGGCTGATTTTAAGAATCTGGTAATCTACGGGCAATGCCAAAAGTGTAGTGCTTCTGACTAACCAACCGAAATTTAGAGTGAAATATATTCACCGCCTAAAAATGGGCGGTTTTTTTATTCCTTTATGATCGCATTCGGGTTTGCCTGGAAGGGGTGGGTGCGCAGCACCAGTGAGTACAGATGGGGATACTGGGATTTTAAGTGGATAAGGTATTTTATCCACTGGTTCAGCAGCAGGGCATACATGCGCTTTACGTCATTGGCCAGGTGGGCTTTATCTGTTTCCGGCAGGTTTTCAAGGCTGGGGCGGGCATCCAGCTCTTCCCCCAGATGGAAACTTGCCCAGAGCAGGTCGGTAAAGTCGTCTTTTTCCAGCAGGTTCGGGTTTTCCAGCAGGGTTAGCATGAAGGAACGTTTGGCAGCCAGCAGGTTTTTAAGGTGCTGTAAGTCCAGCTTGCCGGGGTTTGGCGTGTGATTGAAATGTGACGAATAAACCAGTGCCTGTTTGAATTCGGGACTTGACCAGTTTTTATTTACTCCCATGTGTGAGTCAATCTGTTCGGGGTCATCAAAGCTACCCAGTATTTTACCCAGCAGGGCATTACCCAGTTCGCTGTAAAAAGACCCCACGACCATATTCATTTTTTGGGAAATGGCGTGCTTTTCTCTGCTGGTAAGTATCCTTTCAATAACCACTACCACCAGAAAAACTTCCAACGGAATAAAAGCTAGGTCTCCCAGCATGTAAATAAATATGTGGTGGCTGTCCTGAAAAATATAGTAATGGAGCAAGTACAGAAGGGCCGAAGCCGCTAGGCTGATTATGGCTACGATGATAATAAAACGGCTTAATTTACGGCTTTCCATAGGGTTATTTAACTTTATAATGGCTTGCTTGTCAATATATACAGGATTGACCGCCTTTATCCCCTCAACTAAAATATTGACAGATCTAAAAAGGAGGCTGATATGGCAAAGTACGCACCGGATATGGTGGCGGACAAAAAAGACCAGCTGGAGCAGATTGAAGGTATTTGCCTGCCTGATGAGCTTATCCACGCAGTTTTTGACCTGAAAGGGCAGGGTACCGGATTTATCGGACTGACCAACAAACGGATAATTTTCTATGACAAGGAGTTTGCCAAAAAGGCCAAGGCTATTGTCAGTATACCCTACAACCGGGTGGCAACAGTGGGCAGTGAAGACAAAGGGGGACTCATATTCCGTAAGGGTTTTATGGTGAGTGACAAACTCTACGTGGGCGTATCCGGCCAGGCGGTCAAAGAATTTGAGTTTCGGGGTGGTGACAAGGCCCATCAGGCTCATGATATTATTATGACCTACGTGCTTAATTAAAAAATATTGGCAGGGTGAACGTTCACCCTGCCATATAATAAACTTGCCCGCATGCAGGACAAGCAGACCAGGCTAAAGCGGTTATCTTAAGCCGTAATAGTCGGCCTGCAGGCTTGCACGGCTTCTGTTCCAGAGGTAGACATATTTTGCCTTCGGGGGCATAAAAAGCCACTTGAACTGGAAAAAGGTGCGGTCAATTTGCTCAGCAATTCTGTTAGCCATTTCTTTTCTCCTTTCCGGTGTTCGTTACTTAATATAACGCAACCGGCGGGGAAAGGTTATGACTGCAAAATATAAAGGCTCTGGCCGTCGGTGGCAAAATCCAGACTGCCCCATATATCTGTGCGGTAGATGCAGTTTTCAGCCATAACCGAAATCAGGCGGGAAAGGGTTTCGGGATGGGGGTGTCCGTAGCGGTTGTCTGCGCCGACCGAAATAAGCCCGAATTCGGGTGAGGTTACATCTAGAAACCATGCACTTGAAGAATATTTTGAGCCGTGGTGGGATACCTTCAGGACGGTAGTATCTGCAAGCAGGCGTTGGGTTATTAACTGGTATTCCACGGTAGTTTCAATATCGGCACAAAAGAGATAGTTTATTTGCCCGCAGCTTAGATTCAGCACTGTGCTGTGGTTATTGTCCGTATCTGCTGCCTTACTTGAAAGCCCCCCAAACGGGCTTATTACCTCAAGTACTGCCCCGTTTGCCATAGTTATTTGCATACCCGTTTCGGCAATTCTGGCCGGTATGGCCTTTTCCGCTATCAGGTTTTGGTAGCTCTGGTAGAGGCTGTCCTGACTCCGGGTTTGGGGCAAAATCACTTCTTTCACTCTGTAACGTTCCAGTACCTCCAAAAGCCCGTTCAAATGGTCTGAATCCGGG
Source organism: Dehalococcoides sp. (assembly GCF_041654235.1). Lineage (NCBI taxonomy): Bacteria > Bacillati > Chloroflexota > Dehalococcoidia > Dehalococcoidales > Dehalococcoidaceae > Dehalococcoides > Dehalococcoides sp. The sequence goes on from NZ_JBAZDW010000001.1 coordinate 48,535, forward strand.
TGGGTCAGGATAACCATTTCTATACTGCGGTCAAAAAATGGCAGGTGCTTGTCCAGTTCGCTGCAGAGTGTCTGGGGGCTGGGGCCGCCATCTATCAGGATATCCTGGTTCTGGTACTGGATAAGTATGGCATCACCCTGTCCCACGTTCAGAAAATAAACGTGGAGTTTCTGGTCAGTTGATGGGCTCAGGTTGAAAGAAAAAAACAGCACCGGCACGGCAATACCCGCCAGCAGCCAGCGCAGGTTCAGGGTAGAAGCCGGATTGGTATTGGGGCGGGAAGGGGGCATTTTCAGTATATGTTTATACAGCCAGTAGAGCATTCCCAGCAGGAAATAATAAATGCCCATCAGCATGGCACCGGGGCGTAACCCGGACATCAGCACTCCCGGCACAGAAGCAGTCAGGGATACCACCACCAGCATATACCGGCAGGGCAGCCAGGTCAGGTAGCCCATAAATATTGCCCCAGCCGGAAAAACCAGACCCAGCAAGGCGGTTAAAAATGACAGTACAATGATAAACGGCATGGCAGGCATGGCCAGCAGGGTAGCCACCGGTCCTATCAGAGATATATTTTCAAAGTAATATAGAAGTACCGGCCAGATGCCGGCAATGGCGGCCAGAGAAACCGCCAGACCGTCCAGTACCAATCCCAGAGTTGCTCTGAATATTCCTTCGGCAAGGCCTAAGCGGTCAAGCAGCCTGATGTTTAGTTCCTTCAGCATGGGGTAAACCAGTATCAGCCCCAGCATGGACATGAAACTGAGCTGGAAAGAGACAGACCACAAGATAGAGGGTGAAAAGGCCACCATGACTGCCGCCGCCAGACACAAAGCCGGCATAGCATTTTTCTGGCGTCCCAGCAGTTCGGCTGAAAGGAATATACTGGCCATAATCACTGCCCTGACCACTGGCGGGTCAAATCCGCTGAGCAGGGAATATCCCCAGATAAGTATCAGGGTTAGGTATATATAAATGTATCCCCTCTTGCCCAGTATCCAGCCCAGAGCCGCCAGAAGTATGCCTGAGAGTATGCTTAGATTGGCACCGGATATAGCCAGCAGGTGGGTAGTGCCGGATATACTGAACTCCGTCTGAATATCTTCGGGTATGCCGCTTCGTTCACCCAGCAGTATCCCTTTGGCAAGGGAGGCTTCGGGTTCGGGCATAGCCCTGCTCAGGCTTTCGGACAGGCTTTGGCGGAAGCTGAAAATAGCCGTCATCACCGGGTTTCCGTTGTCTTCAGAAAGTAGGGTTGTCTCCGGGTATACCATGACAGAGTATATCTGCTGGTTTTCCAGATAGGACTTGTAATCAAACCCGTCAAAGTTTTCCGGAGTTTTTAGGTATCCGCTTATCCGAATCTGGTCACCGTAACTGTACTCAGGATAACTTGGCAGGGTAAGCAGGACATTTCCGGATACTTCTTGCCAGCCGCTTGATGTGGCAATCCCGCTTGCCTCCAGTAATATCAGGCTGGTGCGGTCGCGTTTGTCAGGGTTTTCGGTTATTATGCCCTGAAGTTCCAGTTTGCCGCTGTCATTATAGTAATCTAGCCGGGAAGGGTCTGAATTTATGGTAATCTGGCTGTTTGCCAGCCACAATCCGCCTGAGAGAGCCAAAAAACCCAGACTTAAGCCCAGTAATAAGCGGGTTTTTTTTCTGAAAATAAACCAGAATACGCCTAGTGCCAGTGCCAAAATAATAAATGGCAAAACAGGTAAACCCAGGCGGCTTAATGCCACTCCGGCAATCAGTCCCAGACTGCACAGGCTGATAATCAAGATATATCCGCCGTTTCAGAAACGCATATCATATCTTTTATCTGGTCATACAGGCTCTGACTGAAGCCGGGTATCAGCATTAGCTCCAGAGTATTCTTAAACCCCCCGTTCTGGTTGCGATAGCTGACAATGTCGCTCGCCCGTGCTTCACCTATGCCGGGCAGGGCAACCAGCAGCCAGATTTCCGCCCGGTTCAGGTCTATTTTCTGGGCTGAAGAGGCTAATGGGGGCGGGTTGAAACTGAGGTAGATAGTTGTCAGTTCAGAGTTGTCTTTTAACCCGCCTGAGGATTCAAGCAGGCTCTGGAGAGTGTCTTGGGTACCGGCAGGATAAATACCCGGCAAGTTTATATTTCCTGAAATATATATCTCAAGTGGTTTTTCGGTAATTTGAGGAGGGGTGTATACCGCAAGTGGTGTAGTTTCCGAACACCCTTGGGCGGTTATGACCGAAAGAGCAAGTCCCAGCAGCAGACCAAACCTTTTGGAAACCTTCATATGTCCTCCCGAAGCTGTAAAAGGGATGTATAAATGTTTCTAGGCTATACCAAAAGGATTTACCCGTCAATATATATTGGATAGAAGGCTGTAAATAGTCTGACGCGGGCTGAGAGATAAATAAAAAGGGGCGATATAAAAATATTTCAGGCATGGGGGCAAGAGGGTTACCGGGCTTTAAGCGGTGGCGGTCAGGATATCACGTATCTCGGCTTCTTTGGCTGCCGAAGTGACTATCATAAACTGGTCACCGACCTGAACAGTGGTTTCGGGGCGGGGCAGTATCGGTTTGCCGTCCTTGCGTACAATGAGGGAGATAATGGTTTGGGGCGGCAGTACCAGCTCGTGTATCTGCTTGCCTACAGTCAGAGCATTTTCAGGAATGCGTATATCTATAATCTCAAGGTCTTTGCCATGTAATGTCAGCAGGTGGGTCATAGCGTGGCTGGGCACTTCGTGTTCAATATGCTCAAGTATAATATTGGTGGAGTTTACGGTGGAGTCTACCCCCAGTTGCCTGAAGACGGATTCGTTCTTGGGGTTTCTGACCCGGGCAATGGTGCGGGGTACGTTAAACTTGTACTTGGCAACCTGACAGGCTACCAGATTATCTTCGTCATCTCCGGTTACGGCAATAAGCAGGTCAGCTCTGGAAGTGCCGGCTTCGGTCAGAACGGCGGTTTCACAGCCGTCACCATGCAGGCAAACACTGCCCATTTCTTTGTTGATGCCGTCACACAGGGAAGAATTTTTTTCAATAAGAAGCACCTCGTGTCCGTCATTGAGAAGGGCTTTGAGGAGGTAATAACCCAAACGTCCGCCGCCAATTACTACAACATACATAGGTTTATTCCTTGCTCTCTATCTTGTCTTTTAGCATTTGGGCAAAGATAGTAGTGGGGCTTATGGCGTCCAGCCCAAGCAGAGTGTAAAGGTCACGGCGGAGGGGGTCATATATGCGGCAGACCACTTTTGGTACGTTGAAAATCTTTTTGGCTATCTGGGCGGCCATAATATTGCGGTTGTCACCTTGGGTAACGGCTACGAAGGCATCTGCGGTTTCAATACCAGCCTTCTTCAGGGACTCTTCGTCCATGCCGTTGCATAAAAGGGCTGTACCTTTAAAATCTGCCGGCAGGCGGCGGAAGCTATACGCATCTATATCCAGAGAGATAACTTCGTTGCCTTCTTTATCCAGCATGGTGGCCAACTGGGCGCCAACTCTCCCGCAACCCATTATGACTACTTTCATCTTTTACACCTTGCGCTGATGATAAACTATTACCCGGCAGGGGGCGTTTTGGAGTATGTAGGGAAGTACGCCACCCATGCAAAACTCTCCGAAACGGGTTTTATAGCTAAGACCTATAAGTATGAGGTCTATTTCTTTTTCTACAGCTTCGTCAATAATGGCGTTGGCTACTTCGCGTGCCTGCAGAAGGTCTGTTTCCAGTTTGACGCCTTGTTTTTCAGCTATTTCTTCAGCTTTGGCCAGAATGCCTTCGGATTTGTTTATAGCAGATGAAAGCTCTGCGTCAAGAGGCAAAGCCCGCTCAACCGGAATGATATGAACAGCAAATACTCTGGTTTTGCCGGAAACTTTAGATATAGTGCAAGCTAGGCTTATAGCCTCTTCGTCAGTTTCCGTGCCGTCTACAGGTACCAGTATACGTTCAAATTCCATAGTTTATCGGATAGCCCCTCATTTCCACAAAGTCCATTATAAACTGCAGTTTAATACTTTACAACTAAGGGGGTGTTTAACGCCAGCGCCAGAAGGCCGGCACGAATAAAACCAGTAAGGTGAAAAGCTCTATTCTGCCTACCAGCATGGCTATAAGGAGTACCAGTTTGCCTATGCCCGGTATGTCCGCATAACTGGACATGGGGCCGACAGTACCCAGAGCCGGGCCTATGTTTCCCAAACAGGAGGTAATGCTGGATAGGGCAGTAACAAAATCCAGCCCTATAGCACTCATGATTAGAAAACCTGCCCACAGGGCGGCAAAATAGAGTATAGTCAGGCCTACTGAACGCGAGATAAGCTTGTCGGAAATAACATTGCCGCCTATTTTTATGGGTATAACTGCGTTGGGGTTGAAAGTCAGGAGTATGCGGCGGTAGGTGTATTTAAACAAAACCAGCAGGCGGATTACTTTCAGACCGCCGCCGGTAGAACCGGCAGATGCACCCACTACCATCAGTACCAGTAAAATAGCCTGTGAGAAGTGCGGCCAGGTGGCAAAATCAGCGGTGGCAAAACCGGTGGTAGTCATAACTGAGGTAGTCTGGAAGCTGGCCTGACGCAAACCCTCAAAAATACCTATGCCGGCATTGGCTACCAGATCCCAGTTTATAAGGAGTATACAGCCTGCCAGAATACCTATATATAACTTGAACTCCGGGTTGCCGAAAAATTTGGCGGGACGGCCTTTCCAGAGCAGGTAGTAATAAAGTCCGAAGTTTACCCCGCTGGCCACCATGAAGAAAATAAGAATAAGTTCAACAGCCAGGTTGTTATATACTCCGATACTGCTTACGGGTGCAAAACCGCCTGTAGGGGTAGTAGCCAAAATGACATTAAAGGCATCAAATCCGGGCAGTCCGGCAATAACAAGGGCTATGAAGCCTGCCACTGTAAAACCCAGATACAGTAGCCACAGGGTTCTGGCGGTATCCCGGATACGTGAGGTCAGCCGTTCCTGCTGACCGGGTGTTTCAGCTTCCATAAGCTGGGAAGCACCAATGCCCAGCATGGGCAGGATGGTGACAAACAGCATAATGATACCCAAGCCGCCTATCCACTGGGTCAGGGAGCGCCAGACAAGTATGCCGTGAGGCAGGTTTTCTACACTGCTGAACACACTGGCACCGGTGGTAGTCAAGCCGCTCATAGCTTCAAAGATACAGTCAATAACACTGGGGAGTACCCCTGAAATGATAAAAGGGAGTGAACCGAACAGGGCGGCCATAATCCAGCTTCCGGCTACAATAGCCAGAGATTCGCGCAGGCTGATACGCCTTTCGGTGATGGGGGTGAAACGCCACAGCAGAAAGCCGGCACTTAAGGTGATGACAATGGAAATGCCAAAGGCCATTTGGTCCGGCTCTGCGTTTATCAGGCTGAAGATAAAGGGGATAAGCATAAAGCCACCCACAATGGCAATAACCAGCCCCAGGTAATGGAGAACGTTATTTATTTTCATGGTTTATTTAAACAGCTTCTCCACGTCATGCAGAACGTTTAGCTGGGAGACCACAATAACATGGTCTCCGGCATGGATAACAGCTTCGTCAGGGGGAATAATAACCTGATTATTCTGGACAACAGCCCCGATGGTGGCTTCCTTGGGGATTTCAATCTGGCTAACCTTTTGGTTTATGATACCGGCTTGTGGGCTTACCACAAATTCCACGGCTTCCAGCTGGCCGCTTTCCAGCAAAGTAGCGGCAATAGCTCCGCCGGAAAGCACAAAGTGAGCTATTTTCCGGGCAGTAATAATAGCCGGAGAACCGGCAACATCTATATCTACAGCTTCGGCCAAGGGTATGTAAGAAGGTTTGTTGATAACCGTCAGGCTACGGTCTACCCCCAGATTTTTGGCTACCAGACAACTTAAAATATTGAATTCGTCATTTTCGGTAGTGGCCACAAAAGCATCAGCCGAAGGTACGCCCTGTTCGGTCAGAAAATCCCGGTCGGTAGGGTCTCCTTTGAGTACCACCGCCTTTTCCAGCCTTACAGCCGCCTTCTGGCTTTTTTCTTCGTCAGGTTCTATCAGCTTTACAACAACGTCATGGTCTGCCAGCCCCTCGGCAACTAGCATTCCTATTTGGGTGCCTCCCAGTATAAAAACGCTGCGGGCAGGGCGTTGGATGGCACTGAACATCCGCCCCAGATAGTCCATATTGTCACGTTCGGCCACCAGATAAAGGGCATCTTCGTTTTCCAAAACCAGGTCAGGCCGGGGTACGAGAAGCTCTTCTTTACGGGCAATAGCGGCCACCACGCAGGGTTTGGCAAAATTTAACTCACTCAGGGTCTTGCCGGCCATGGGTGAGCCTTCAATAGTAAAACTCCGTATTTGGACCAGCCCGTTAGCCAGCTGTTCCACCGGGGTGGAATAGAAACTGGACAGAATGCCCAGTATTTCACGAGCCATCTCTACTTCAGGGTTTATAAATACATCAATACCCAGTGATTTGGGGCGGATAATCCGTCTGGCAGACAGAGTGGACTTGGCGGGAGGTATAAAATAACCGGTATATTCGGAATTGCGGATTCGGGCGGCAGTAGTGGCGGCGCCCATTTCTTTGGCAATAAAACAGATAACCATATTGGTTTCATCACGGTCTGTTACTGCTAAAACCAGATCGGCCCGTTGAACTTCGGCATCACGCAGTATGCGGGGAATGGCGGCATTACCGAAAATAGTTTTAATGTCCAGCTGTTGGTTAAGGTATTCAACAGCCTTTTCAGACTGCTCAACAACTACCACTTCGTGGTCTTCCACGACCAGCATGGAGGCTATATTGTAGCCTACCGTGCCGCCGCCGGCAATCACAATATACATTTTCTAGTCTCGCTGTTTGCTTATAGAGTTTCTGAATTGCTTCAGCTGGCTCAAAAGCGAACTAATCCGGCTTTTCTGTTTTCTCTCTACCCGAAAGACCTTATGATGGCAGTGCTCGTGATGAGAGATAGGTTTAAGTATTTCTTCTTTTAGCATATTCTCAAAAATATATTTCTATCATGGCACCTAGGCCACCCAATGGTCAAGTGTGTTTTTCAGGCTTAGGCATTTTAGGCAGTTGAAGGGCTGCTGTCAAATAATGGGCATATTTAGCTATGATGGATATTTTAGTGGTGTTTATGGGAGTGAGATTGCCGGCCTATTTCCAACTGGCAGAGAATATCGTTTGCCCGGCAAACCCGGCATTCCATCTGAAGGGTGATATGATTTAGAGCAAAGCCTTCTCTGAGGGAGGTTTCTATTTGCTGGCGGATATAATCAGCTTGGCTTACTGGGCAGTCGTCTATCAGCACGTGGGCGGAAAGGGCGTGGATTTCGGGGCTGATACTCCAGATGTGTATATGGTGAAAGTCTTTTACCCCCGGAATGTTTTTAACTGAAGTAGCCAACTGGCTGATGTTTATATCTTTGGGACTGGCTTCCAGTATTACCCGCAGACCCTGGCGGAAAATATTTATGCCTCCCAGACTGATAATAAGGCCGATAATTACACTGACTATTATGTCCGCCAGATAATTGCCGCTATATATTACCACCACTGCGCTTATAATAACCCCGACTGAAGCCAGCGCGTCACCGGCGGCATGCCAGAACGCACTTTTGATATTAAGGTTCTCTTTTTGCTCACTGTGCAGTATCAGGGCAACCGCCAGATTGGTTGCCAACCCCAGCAGGGCTACCGGTAAAACCAGCCAGGCATTTATTTCCGGAGGACTCTGAAAACGCTGGAAAGATTCGTAAAAAATAAAGACTGCAATGCCGATAAGGCTTATAGAGTTTAATATGGCAACCAGAACGCCTATCCGATGGTACCCGAAGGTCATTTTAAAATTGGAAGGGCGTTTGGCCTGCATTAAGGCAAAATAGCTCAGAGAAAGGGCTAAAACATCTGTCAGGACATGCCCGGCATCACTTAACAGAGCCAGACTGTTAGATGCCAGTCCGCCGACGAATTCAGCCAGGAGGATGATGCCGGAAAAAAGGATTCCCAGTTTCAGTTTATTGCTGACCGGCATCTGGTTATCGGGGGCAGTTTTTTTACTTGAGATAAGGGACATAAGTTAATGATAGCACAATTATTATAAATTGATTACGTTTGGCAGGGCTTGAGCTTTTTCTTGATTTTGACCACCCAAGACTCTATCATATATATCGTAATGAAAGAAAAAATAAATGAGATGCCGACGGCATAGGAGGACAGTTGCCTAGAATCAGTATTATCCCAAGGGAGGAAAAGTTCTTTGACCTGCTTGAGATGAGTGCGAAGAACATGGTAATTACCGCCCAGGAATTAGACAAGTTAGTTAATAACTGGGTAAATGTGGATGATCAAGTAGCCCGGATTGCAGATTTGGAACATGAGGGTGATAGTATTGCCCACCAGATTATAAACCTTCTCCACCGTACCTTTGTTACCCCTTTTGACCGCGAAGACATTGCTTTGCTTGCCCACACTATGGATGATGTTACCGACTTTATTCATTCAGCTGCAGATTTTATGTTTATTTACAAAACCGGGCGGCCCGGTGAACGTGCCAAAGAACTGGCCGCCATTATTGTGCTGGCTGCCAAGGAAGTTTCGCTGGCGGTGCCCCATCTTCGGCACAAGTCTGAGATGAAACAGGTTATTTCCCATTGCGTAGAGATAAACCGTCTGGAAAATTTGGCGGACGTGGCTTTCAGAGCGGCTCTGGGTGAGCTTTTTACCGATTCGAAAGACATGGCAAACATCATCAAGTGGCGTGAGATATTTGAACATATGGAAACTGCCACTGACAGGTGCGAAGATGTGGCTAATGTTCTTGAGGGGGTTGCCCTGAAGAATGCCTGATGCCTCGTTTTTACCTTATCTTCTTATTATCCTTTTAGCCATAGGTTTTGCCTTTGTAAACGGTACCAACGACACAGCTAATGCCATTGCCACCGTGGTTGGTACGCGTGTTTTGTCTCCCCGCAAGGCTATAATAATGGCGGCGGTTGCCAATCTTGCGGGTGTTTTTACCGGTACGGCTGTGGCCAGAACTATTGGCAAGGGCATACTGGGACCTGAATCACTTACCTATGAAACAGTTATTGCCGGACTTATAGCTGCAGTTATCTGGTCTGTGGTGGCTACCCGTAAGGGGCTTCCCGTAAGTCTGACGCACTGTCTGGTGGCCGGTTTGGCCATGGCGGGTGTGGCTATGGCAGGGTTTGGATCGGTAGATTGGGGTATTCTTTTAAAGATTATTGCGGCTGTAGGTATTGCCC
>NZ_JBAZDW010000002.1:0-53867 GCF_041654235.1 Dehalococcoides sp.
CCGCTCTTCCGATCTGCCGGGCAACCGGACTGGGGGAAATAAATAACTTCGCTTACGGACTTCAGGCCGAAGTTGATACTTCTATTCCGTCCAATTTGTCACTTTTTACCGGCAAAGCCATATCTCAGGGATATTTCGGTTGGCTTAGCCCCATAAATGACTGCACCGCCAAAATGGGACTGCTTACCCGCAAAAATCCATTTGAATGCTGGAGCGCTTTACATAATACTTTATACGAGCAAGGGTTGATAACCGCTAAGCATATTAACTATGTCTGCCGACCGGTTCCTATAGGCAATCTTTCTGCCAGCTTTGGGGACAGAGTACTGGCAGTAGGTGATTTTGCCGGCCAGTTAAAACCGACTACCGGAGGGGGAATATATTTTGGTTTGCTGTGTGCTGATTTGGCTGTGTCCTGTTTGGACAAAAATATAAAAACCAATAAACTTTCCAAAGCCAATCTGGCTGAATATGAAAAAAACTGGAAATCCCTTATCGGGTCTGAGCTATACATTGGCAGACTTCTCAGCAGGGCATACGCGGGGATTGATGACCGGCTGCTTGAACAAATTTTTAAAAAATGTGCTACAAGTGGTATGATTGAGAAGATGGCTGCAAAGAGTCACCTGGGATTTGACTGGCATGGCAAAGCATTTGGCCACTTGCTAAAGAATCCGTTTGACCTTGTTCGCAGTTAAAAAAGAAAATCGGAGTCAATCAGAATTTTTATGCAAAACAGCGGCATTAACCTTGACGAAGCATTAAATCAATACCTTAACGATAACAGTAACAAGAAAATCCATCAGAATTCGCTGGTTCATTTTACCCGTTGGTGCGGAAAAGACAAGCTTGTCTGCCGCATGACTGCCATTGAGGTATCCCGCTACCCTGAATGCATATCATCTTCCGACAAAGAAGTATCTGTCAAACTCCAGTCAATACGGGCTTTTCTTACGTACCTGAATGAACAGGGTTGGGTAGATTACAACCTTTCTTCACACATCAAGATAAAAAAACTGGCTTCGCGTAAATCCGCCACCCGCACAAGCCAGAATGCGGTTGAAAAGATACCCATGACCGCCAGTGGTTACAAAAAACTGGAAGACGAACTGGGTATCTTGAAGGTAAAACGGATTGCAGTTATCGAAGAAATGCGACTGGCTGCCCTGGATAAGGATATGCGTGAAAATGCCCCTTACCATGCCGCCAAGGAACAACGCGGCCAAATAGAAGGACGCATAAAAGAAATAGAACATGAGCTGAAACATGCCGAAGTCAGCGAATATACCGATAACAACACCTCAAAAGTGAATATGGGCAACACTGTAAAACTCCGTGACCTGAAAAACGGGGAACAGTGCATTTATACTTTGGTAAGCCCTAAAGAAATAGAACCCTTGAAGGGCAGAATATCAGCCTCATCACCCATTGGCAAAGCTCTCTTCAACCGAAGCAAGGGAGACAATATAGAAATAGAAGTCCCTTCCGGTACTTTACAATACGTAATAGAAGATATAAGCTTTAAATAACTCCTTACAGTTACTGGAGGGAGACCATGAAATCCTCTTTCAAGCTTGGACGAATTCTGGACATAGAAATAGGCATTCATGCCTCATGGTTTATTATCTTCGCCCTGCTCAGCTGGTCTCTGTCTGTGGCTTATTACCCTTCAATAGATGAAAATATAAGCCCCTTTACCGGCTGGACACTGGGTATTCTAAGTAGCCTGCTCCTTTTCGGCTCGGTTTTAGCCCACGAACTGGGGCACTCTTTTATAGCCATACGCCAGGGAATACCCGTTAAAAGCATAGACCTTTTCATTTTCGGCGGGGTTTCAAACCTCACAAAAGAACCGGATAATCCTGCAGCCGAATTCCGTATGGCTATCTCCGGCCCGGCAGTCAGCATTGTACTGGCACTGGTATTCTGGGTATTCCAGATAGTCTTTTCCTCACAAAATGCCACTTTGGCCGGAGTATTTTTATATCTGGCTCAGATAAATGCCATGCTGGCTATTTTTAACCTTATCCCCGGTTTCCCTCTGGATGGCGGGCGGGTACTCAGAGCTATTATCTGGAATGCCTCAAATGACATCAGACGGGCAACCAGAATTTCTGCCGGGGTGGGACTGGGCTTCGCCTATCTGCTTATATTTGGGGGGATTGCCGCTGCTTTCCTTGGTATAGGCATAAGCGGCCTCTGGCTGGCGCTTATCGGCTGGTTTCTGGCTTCCGCTGCCCAAGGGTCATTCCAGCAGACGGTTATCTCCGAAATACTCCGAGAAGTAAATGTAAGCAGGGTGATGAAACGGGAATTTAAAACCATTGAACCTGACAACACACTTTATCAGGCACTGCATGAATATATATTGCCCCTTAACCAGAGAGCACTACCAGTATTTGAAAACGGAAAACTAGCCGGCCTGATAAGCCTGAGTGATATTAAAAAAATACCAACAAACCAACTCAATCAAACATCTGTACGGCAAGCGATGACCCCTTTTGAAAAACTGCGGACGGTAGGTCCTGAAGAACACCTTGGTAATGTACTGAACTTGCTGCAATCCGAAGATATCAACCAGTTGCCAGTCTTGTCTGAAGGTAAACTGATAGGACTGATTTCCCGCACCAATCTGATAGAATACCTTCAGATGCGGCAGGAAATAGAAACAGGACAGCTGAATTCCAAACATTAAAATATAACAAATGTATTGACGGGTGAATTAAAATAATATAGTCTTAAATTACATCATCAAAGGAGATATTAATGACCAAAACCTCTACCGGTTTGCAAGAAAATGTTGCCGGATTACTGTGTTACGTACTCGCCTGGGTTTCCGCTATCATTTTCCTTATCCTTGAGAAAGACAATAAATTTGTCCGCTTCCATGCGTATCAGTCACTGGTGGTTTTCGGTTCTCTGCAGATAATCTGTCTGGTTCTTAACATAATACCTGTGCTTGGCGTATTTATCAGCTGGGCAATAAGCGTACTCTCATTTATACTGTGGATAGTCCTGATAGTAAAGGCTTCACAGGGGCTTAAATACAAACTGCCCATTGCGGGTGATATTGCCGAACGCTGGGCAAACAAATAACCTAAACCCGGGGATAACATTAAGCCAGACGCGAAGTCTGGCTTTTTTATATTAGACAGATTTTTTATTAACCCAGAATATATTTTACAAAACCCAGCACCAAAGATAGTCCGCACAGTACAATCCCTGTCAGACTAAGGCGGTGACGGGGAGAACGCAGCATACCGCCTACCCCTAATCCCAAACCGATAAGTGCAAAGAATAAATTGAAAAAATTAATCGTCCCCAGCAGAGGAATTAAGCCCACTCCCATACTGACCAGACTAAAAAGCCCTATTACAAAACTGGCAATACCCATACACCCTATCTCCTAGAGGGTATTTATATCAGAATATAACCGGCTTTGCAAAACAACATCCAGCCTTAATGTGCCTATACGTATATGCCACTTACTTACATGGTGTCTGCATGTTTGACGAAAATGCACTTATAACTTATACTTACGGCGTTTAAAAATAGAAGATCAAAAAAAGAAAAGGAGAAGACTGTGGATCTTTCCTGGTTGGTGTGGACAGCAGGGCTGATTGCCGTGCTATTTGCCCTCTACCTGATTCGCGATGTTATGCGTCGTGATTCCGGTACCCCGGCTATGCAGGATATTGCCGGCCGTATTCTTGAAGGCGCTGTTGCCTTCTTGCGGCGACAATATCGCACCATTGCTATTCTGGCCGTTGTGGCTGCGGTAGCTGTGGGTGCAGTGGTTGGTTTGCTAGGTGGCGAACGCGGGTTGGAAGCCTATGGCATAACCGGAATCGGTATTGCATGGCGAACTGCCCTTGCCTTCCTGGCAGGTGCTCTGTGCTCTGGTATCTCCGGCGTTATCGGTATGTACATCTCGGTGAAATCAAACCTTAGATGTGCTGCCGCCGCCGCAAAAGGTGGCCTCTCTGAAGCTGTTACTGTAGCTATCAGAGGTGGCGCTGTTTCCGGTTTCCTTATTGTAGCCTTAAGTTTACTGGGTGTTGCCGGCATCTACTACATGTACGGCGGAAACCCCGAAGTAACTCCCCATCTTATCATCGGTTTTGGTTTCGGTGCCAGCTTTGTAGCCCTGTTTGCCCAGCTGGGTGGAGGTATTTATACCAAGGCCGCTGACATGGGTGCTGACCTGGTTGGTAAAGTTGAAGCCGGTATCCCCGAAGACGACCCCCGCAATGCCGCAGTTATCGCAGACTTGGTGGGCGATAATGTAGGTGACTGCGCCGGCCGCGGTGCTGATTTATTTGAATCTACTGCCGCCGAAAATATAGGTGCTATGATATTGGGTATTACCCTGTATCTGGCTACCGGAAACGCCGCATGGGTACTCTTCCCGTTGGTTGTCCGTGCCTTCGGCATCTTGGCCTCAATAGTGGGTATTATGTTTGTACGCGGTAAAGATAACGAAAGCCCCATGAATGCCCTCAACCGCGGCTATTTTACTGCCGTAGGTTTATCTATAATCGGTATCTTTATAGCTAACCAAACCATTGGTGGTGACCTGTGGCTGTTTGGCGCAGGCGTTATCGGTATCCTGACCAGTGTAGCCATGGTTTTCATAACCCAGTACTACACTGAATTCCGATACAAACCGGTACAAGAAATTGCTAACGCTTCACGCACCGGTGCTGCTACCAATATCGTTTCCGGTACGGCTGTCGGTCTTGAGACCGCCATGCCCACCGCTATTACTATTGGTGCCGCTCTGCTTCTTTCTTACTGGATGGGCGGACAAACCGGTATCGCAGGTGGCGCAGTATTTGGTACTGCCGCTGCTACCATGGGTATGCTTATGACCTGCCCCTTCATTCTGGCCATGGATACCTTCGGCCCCATTACCGATAACGCAAACGGTGTTATTGAAATGGCCGGAGTAGGCGGCAAGGTAAGAAAAATTACTGACCGTCTGGATGCCGTTGGTAATACCACCAAGGCTCTGACCAAAGGTTATGCTTTGGCCTCTGCCGGTCTGGCCGCCTTCCTGCTCTTTGAAGCCTATCTGGAGCGGGTTGCCTTCCTTCGCGGTGAAACAGAGATGATGGCAGTCGACCTTTCACGTATAGAAGTATTCGTAGGTGGTTTGCTGGCTGTTGCTTTGGTATTCTTCTTCTCTGCTGTAGCCATCAAGGCTGTAGGCAGAACTGCTTCCAAGATTATTGAAGAAGTACGCCGTCAGTTCAAAGCTGACCCCGGTATTCTGGCGGGGACTTCACGCCCGGATTATGCCCGTGCAGTGGATATCACCGCTGCCGCCGGTCTGCGCGAAATGATTTTCCCCGGCCTGCTACCCGTACTTTCTCCCATAGTGCTGGGTGTTTTCCTGAAACTGACTGGCTATGATTCAGCTATGGCCATTGCCGGATTCCTGATGGTTGGCACCATAGGCGGCATTATGATGGCTGCATATCTGAATAACTCAGGCGGTGCTTGGGACAATGCCAAAAAGTACATTGAGACCGGCGAAATGCTGGAAAAAGATGGCAGTCCTGTTCTTAAACATACAGTCACCCACGCCGCAACCGTGGTAGGTGATACAGTAGGTGACCCCTTCAAGGATACTGCCGGACCGTCAATCCACGTACTGATAAAGTTGCTCTCCACCATTACTCTGGTATTGGCACCTCTCTTTATCTAGTAAAATAGTTAGTTAAAATCAAAGCCTCCGGTTGCAAGACCGGGGGCTTTGATTTTATAACATATTAACGGTCAGGCTGAAGCACCCACTGCTTTAGATTCCATTTCTTTTGCTACACACTTAGTGCAGTCCTGATGCACATATTTTTCCCGATATTCATAGAGGTTATTTTCGTCCTCTATCCGAATGACCCTTTCCTTTTTACATTTGGGGCAGGCGTTTATTGTAACTTTCATGGCGGCCTCCTCCACTTTAATTGACTCAAACACAGTGGGGTAGAGAGTCTGTATGTGTTAGAAGGTTACAATAGTTGACCATCAAAGATAATGCGTATTAGTACTTATTTGACCTATGGGAAAACACCTATTTTTAAATAAAAATTAACAACTTTGCTTTATTTATAATGACTTTGGCACAGTAATATCCTATACTATAGCTAGGAATTTTTATGCAGATATACGAAAAAACCATAAATGTTGTGATAGGCACTACCAATTTGCCCGGTGATTTGGCTATACCACCAGAACCGATAGGGCTGGTGATATTTGTACATGGTTCAGGTTCTAACCACCAGAGTCCGCGTAACCGTCAGGTTGCTCATCAATTAAACAGCTACGGGCTGGCTACCTTTCTATTTGATTTGTTGACACCCAAAGAGGATATGGTGGATATCCTTATTGCCAATACCCGCTACAATTTCCGTTTTCTGGCAGACAGGGTTATAAAAGTAACCGAAATGCTGAAGGCCAGAGAAGAAACCCAAGACCTGCCGTTAGGTTATTTCGGGGCAAGCACCGGGGCCGCAGTTGCACTTTATGCATCCGCATTACTGCCCAGACAAATTAAAGCCGTTGTCTCAAGGGGGGGAAGGCCTGACCTTGCCAGAGAACTGCTGCCCATGGTGGAATCTCCCACTTTATTTATAGTTGGCGAAAATGACTCTCAGGTATTAAAGCTGAATACCCAGTCTCAAAAGCAAATGCGCGCCCCCAACCATCTCTGCATATTACCGGGAGCCGGTCACCTCTTTGAAGAACCGGGTGCACTGGAAAAAGTAGCCGAACTGGCAGGTGGCTGGTTTATAGAATACATGGAAAAGCAAGTTTAAGGAGGAAAGATGAGCGGTCTACTGGTCTACTTGATAGTGTTGGTGCTTGTCTTTGTTCTGGATCTTATCTGGATTGGATTGATTGCCAAAAAATTTTATGTAACCGAACTTTCTCCTATTGCCCGCTGGAGCGGAGGAGGGATGTCACCTGACTGGCCTTCGGCCATACTGGTTTATCTGCTTATCAGTTTGGGTATCGTAGCCATGGCACTGCCTTTAGCGGAAGATAATATTTTTGCTGCTCTGGCGTATGGCGGCCTTTTCGGGTTTATTACTTATGGCATTCACGACTTGACTAATTATTCCACCCTTAATAGCTTCAGCCTGAAAATGGCTCTGGTAGATATAGGCTGGGGGACTTTTTTGGGTGCTGCCGCCGGTTTAACAGGCGGTATTTTGTATAGTCTGTAACCTTTCTAGGAGTTTGCCTGTTTTTCTGCCAACAAAGAAAGGGTAATAGGAGGCAACATGGCTAACAAGAAAGCTAAACAGTCTGAATCAAACCAGTTGCAAACCTTTAAGAAACTGCGGGTTTACAACCTCGTTATGGGTAGTTTCCATTTGGCCCAGTCAATACTTATTCTGTTCCTTAGCAACAATTTTTCGCTCCCGGTCACTACCAACTTTATTGGCGGCGGCCCCGGCGGCATTACTTTTAAACCACCGGAAATGCTATTTGACCTGCCCATAGGCCCTATGGTAGCTATATTCCTGTTGCTTTCGGCCATAGCCCACTTCCTGCTGTCTTCACCGGGCGTATTTGAATGGTACAAGACAAACCTTAGCAAAGGCATTAACTACGCCCGCTGGTATGAATATGCCTTGAGTTCCTCCATTATGATTGTCCTGATTGCCATGCTTAGCGGCATATATGACGTGGCTACTTTGATTGCTATTTTCGGGGCAAATGCCGCCATGAACCTGTTCGGGCTGATGATGGAGCTTCACAACCAGACTACTCCCAAAACCAACTGGCTTTCTTATACTTTCGGGTGTTTTGCCGGATTTATGCCATGGGTAGCTATCAGTATTTATTTCTTCGGAGCAATATCACAAGCCAGCGATAATATTCCAACCTTTGTTTACTTCATTTTGCCTACTCTGTTCATTTTCTTCTTCAGCTTCGCTTTAAATATGTGGCTGCAGTACAAAAAAGTAGGCAAGTGGCGGGATTATCTATTCGGTGAGAGGGTTTATATATTCCTGAGCCTTACAGCCAAGACAGCTCTTGCCTGGCAGGTATTTGGCGGAGCACTGGCGGGTGGTTCTTAAGCTAAATCATATAGCTACATAAGATTAATTATTTACCTAATAAAAAAGCCCTCTTTTGAAAGAGGGCTTTAGTTTAGAGAAAATGGTCGGGGTGAGAGGATTTGAACCTCCGACCACCTGAACCCCATTCAGGTGCGCTACCAGGCTGCGCTACACCCCGACTGTGCAAGATATGGTAGCACAGAGATTAACTTTGAGCAAGTCTGAATTTTTGTCCGGTAAAGCTAAATATGTTATAGTTATAGTGTAATTTTATAAACTAATTCGTAAACGGAGAAATGTTTCATGGCTATCCGCCGCATCTGTGAGTTGCCTGAGCCAGTTTTAAGGAAAAAAGCCAAAAAAGTGCCTTCTATTGATGGTTCTATCCAAACTCTCATTGATGACATGATAGAAACTATGAATAGCGCTGACGGAGCGGGGTTAGCCGCCCCTCAAGTAGGCGTATCTTTAAGGTTAGTGGTTTTCCGTGAACCAGATACCAAAGAAGCCACCGTGCTTATCAACCCGGAGATTGTCAAAAAAGAAGGTCAGAGACAGGTTACCGAAGGTTGTCTCTCCATTCCGGGTTATTTTGGTGAACTTACCAGAGCCGAAACAGTAACTGCCAAAGGTCTTGACCGACATGGCAAGGCCTGCCGTATAAAAGGAACCGGTATTGTAGCCCAGCTGCTGGAACATGAAACCGAACATCTGGACGGTATCCTTTATATAGACCACCTTGAGAGTGAAGACCAATTGCACGAGATAGGGCCGGATGATGAAATGCCCGAAGAAATCCGTGAATAGCCAAACGAATAGGACTGTTATATATGCCTTTTTCTCATAACCCGAAACTAATGTTTCAGAGTGATTTTGACGGCACCCTTACCGAAGGGGATGTAAGCTTTTTAATACTTGAGAAATATGCTCAAGGTGATTGGTGTGCCATTTTACGCGAGTATCAACAAGGCAAAATAAGTGTGGGTGATTTTAACTACAGGGCTTTTGCACTGGTAAAGGAAGACAGGGAAACACTGGTTGAATTTATCCGCAAGAATGCCGTACCCAAGAAAGGCATATATGAACTTATCAATTACTGCCGCCAGGAAAATATCCGCTTTTCGGTGGTAAGCAATGGATTAGACTTTTATATTCATACCATGTTGGAAGAACTGGGATTTAAGGATATTGAGATAAACGCTGCCCGTACACTTTTCACCAGTAACGGGCTGGATGCCCGCTATTACGGCCCCGACGGCAAAATGGTGGAGAATGGTTTTAAGGAAAGCTATACCAATCATTTTATCTCACAGAACTATCAGGTCATTTATGCAGGCAACGGCCCTTCGGATTTCCCACCCGCCAAACTTTGTGAATATACTTTTGCTACGGATATGCTTCTAGACCGCTTTAAACAGAGCAATTTACCCTGTTATCCGTTTCAAGACCTGCATGACGTTGTATCCCGTCTGAAAACAATACCCCGCTAGGGGCGGTTGCCAAAGATACGCGTGCCCAACCTAACCAGATTGGTCCCTTCCTGAACGGCCACTTTGTAAGAGACTGACATGCCCATGGAAAGAAACTTAAGCTCGGTGTTCGGCAAACCCATAACAGCTATTTCGTCAAATTTTATCTTGGTAAGACGGAATATGGTGCGGAGTTCCTCAGGATCTTCCAGTGCCGGCCCCATAGTCATCAAACCGGCCAGTTTAAGATTAGACAAGCCGGATATCCGCTTTGCCAGTTCTACAGTTTCTTCAGGCAATACCCCTGATTTCTGTTTTTCCCTGCCGCTGTTTATTTCTATAAAAACCGACATAACTTTATCAATTTCGGCGGCTCTGCGATTTAGCTCAGATGCTATTTCAAAGCTATCCACTGTTTCCACAACTGAGAACAGTCGGGCTATCTTTTTGCATTTATTTGATTGGAGTTTTCCGATAAAGTGCCACTCGGCCTTATCACCGATAAAAGGATAGGTTTCTTCAGCCTCGGAGAGATAGTTATGCCCGATAATTTTTACCCCAGCGGCTATAGCAGCTAATATTTCAGCCGGTTGGCGTTTTTTGACAGCTGCCACAAGCACTACGTCAGGCGGTAGCTCCGCCAGAATATCTCTTACGTTTTGGGCAATATTTTCGTACATGCATTCACCGTCAACCCAAATTATTTCCGCATTGAGGACAGAACTTCATACCGGCTTCTATTCTTGATTCGCAATTTGCACATTCGTACCGGGGTTTTTCCATCTCCAGTTCCACCATCAGTTTTTCCATCTGTTTTTTGCTAAGCAGGCGAGCTTTCACCGTGGATTGGAGACTTTTATCAATTTCAAACCGCTCATGGCAATGGCCGCAATACATGTATTGCTTACGGGAAAAATCAAAGGTGGGAATAAAATAAACCGTAAGTTTTTTGCGTTGCTGCTCGACAGTCATTACGGAGGTGGTCTTGCATCCCGGACAGGTAGTGACCATATATCCTAAAATATCAAAGTAAGCTTTGTTTCCAAACAGAACAATCATAGAGTGATGTTATAATGGAAAGGCCCGCTTGTCAAACTGATTATCTGTCTTTAGCTTGAGAGGCACATCACAAAATGTTAATATGTACTTTCAAAGTGGGGGAGTGCCGGAATTGGCAGACGGGCATGACTTAGGATCATGTGTCGAAAGGCGTCGGGGTTCGAGTCCCCGCTTCCCCACCACTAAATTCAAACCTGAAATCATAGCTCAACATAACCCCCAATTATCTTTCGCTATGCCAGTATATTATTGATCACCCGGCAAAAGGTCTTCTAGGACAACAATTGATTACCTTCAAGTACTATATCAGCAGGCGTTCTTCACATCCACAGAAACGAAGGTTTACAAATTATATAAAATATTGCCAATCCAATTTGGCAGCATTATCTATATGTTACTAAGCAGTATTTTTTCTTCGGGTAATTTAGCACAGATATATTTACCCATTTCTACTAAAATTTCTACAATGTAACCCATTAAGACTTCTTTACATAATAGAATTTATTCTTGATCACTCATGATTTCGTATTGACTCTGCCTTGAGCATAGATTAGACTACACGTGAGTGATATATAAGTACTTGCTTGTTTAATAGTGCGTTTTAATTGTCAGAGCTATATATAGTTTTTGGCAACGGCTATTTGTGGCATTGGTACTACTAGCCGGCCAAGGAAAGAGGATGAAATGGAGAATAAAAGCCCCGCTCTGGGTCAGCATGTAGACCAACCCGGTCCCAAGATTATGACCAAGCCTCTGCCTATCATTCTGGACGAAATGGAAGCCAATATCCGCGCTGCCGCGGAAGCTGCCAGACGTGCAGAGGAAGCAGCCAAACAAGCAAGTGCATCTGCCGGTACTTCTATGCGTGCCGCTGAGGTGGCGGAAAAACGGGCTGAAGATGCCCGGCTTGCAGGCGAAAACGCTGCAGCGGTAGCCAAAAAAGCTGCTGCCGAAGCAGTTGCTAAAGCTGCCGAAGCTACTGCAAAAGCTCAGGAAGCTATTTTACGTTCAGTAGAAGCTGATAGGGCCGCAGTAAAAGCAGCTGAAACTTTCAAGAAAGCGGCTGAAGAAGCCAGCGAAAAAGCTAGAGCCTCTGCCGCTGAGGCAGCTGCTCAAGCTAGTTTATCTGCCGAAGAAGCCGCCAGACGGGCTGAAGAAGCCGCCATGCGTGCCGAAGAAACGGCTAGAGCCGCCATATATGCTGCTGAGGAAGCAACTGCTAAAGCTGATGAAGTTGCCCGTTCCTCAAAAGAAGCTGCCTTAGCTGCCCAAAGAGCCGCTGAACAAGCTGCAATCAGGGCTGAAGAAATTGCAAAAGCCGCCAAAGAAGCCCTTGAGAGGCTTATTAAACAGGCTGAAAAAAACAGTGTTGAAGTTGCAGCCGCTATAGCTGCCGCCAAATCTGCCGGCAAAGATGCCACTATCAAACTAACTACCGAAGCAGGTAAAACCGCTGATGATGCCGGGCGCAAAGCCAAGGAAATGGCGATATCTGCTTTACACTTATCTGAACAATTGTCCCACAAGGCTGAAATGGCCGATGTGGCCGGAGATGAAGCCATTGAAGCTGCCACCAAGGTTAGCGGCAAATTGGCAACAGCAGTTGATGAAGCTGGCCGAATGGCCAAAGAATCTGCTGCCAATGGTTTTAAAATTGCCGAAAACATGGCTCAGCAAGCTGTATCTGCAGACAAAGCCGGCGATGATGCTATCCGGACTGCTATGTCCATCTTGCAAGAGCTAGCTAGCCGGGCTGAAAGCACCGCCAAATCTGCCGCTGAGCGAGCCACCGGTGCTGAAGCTACCGCCAAAGCTGCTGCTGAACGGGCCACCGGCGCTGAAACTACCGCCAGAGCTGCTGCAGATAGAGCCGTAGCAGAGGTATCACGGGTCAGGCAGACAGCCGAAGAAGTTGCCCAAAGTGCGCGTAGAGCTGCTGAAGAGGCACTTGCCAAGGCCGAGGAGGCTCTGGTCAAAGCCGTCATCAAACGCCTTACCAGCTGGGAATGGATTGTAATTCTGGTAGTAATTAACCTTAGTATAGTATTCGCAGCAGTACTTATTGCTACTGCTCTTGGCGCCTTGATTTAATAATATATCTTGTTGATGGTCTATTACGGGTGATATAATCACTTCGTGGTGGTCAAACCTGATACAAAAGCCTCTCAACCGTTTAACTCGGCTGGGAGGCTTTAGGTTTTTTGGTTAATAATGGTGAGAGGAATCTAAAAAATGGAAGGAAAGAAAAATATTTCTTCAAATAATGAGCCTGTTGCCCAACCCAAGATTTTAACTAAGCCCTTACCCCAGATCCTTGATGAAATGGATGCTAATATACGTGCGGCTGCCGAAGCCGCCCGCCGGGCACAAGAAGCGGCTGTCACTGCCGGCAAAGCTGCTGAAAGTGCTACCCATGCTGCCAATTTAGCTGAAAAACGAGCAGAAGATGCCCGTTTGGCAGGTGAAAAAGCAGCTGAAACCGCTACCAGAGCCGCTGCTGAAGCTGCTGCTGCTGCTGAAAAAACTGCTAAATTAGCTACTAACGCTGCCAATGAAGCCCTGAAAGCCGCAGAATTAGCTTCCCGTAAAGCTGAAGATGCTGAAAGAGGGGCAGCTAAGGCTGCTGATGATTTTAAAAGAGTAGCGGAAGAAGCTGCTAGACGTGCAGAGGCCGCCAGTCAAGCCGCCCGTGATGCAGCAGATAATGCCATACTTGTGGCTGAATCCGCCGCCCAAAGGGCTGAAGATGCCGGTGAAAATGCCCGTCAGGCAGCTGAAAAAGCCATTCGCGAAGCCCAAGATGCCACGATTGCGGCTATTCAGGCTTCTGAACTGGCGACCAACGCTGCTGAAGACGCTGCCCATAGAGCCGAACAGGCTTCTGCCTTAGCCAGAAAAACCGCTGAAGATGCTACTAATGCTTCTCGTGAAGCAGTGTTAAAAGCTGAAGAAGCTGCTCGTAAAGCCGAAGCGGCTAGTTTAGCTGCTACCAATGCAGCTGAAAATGCTACCAAATCTGCCAGTGAAGCAGCTAAAAGGGCCGAAGCCGCCAGTCTGGCTGCCAAAGAAGCTGCCGCTATGGCTACTGCCGCCGCTATGGCTGCTGCTAAAAAAGCAGAGGAAGCCAGTGCTATTGCGAAATCTGCAGCCGAACAAGCTATAAAAGCAGCCAATGATGCTGCATTTAGAGCCGAAGCTGCGGCCAAAGCCGCCACCTTAAAAGCAGAGGAAGCCCTTTTGGCTTCAAAAAAAGCTGCCGCTGAGGCTATAGCTTCAGCCAGTGAAGCTGCTATGTCTGCGGCTATGAAATCTGAAGCGGCGGTTGCCGCTGCCAAGTCTTCGGCTGAAAAAGCTATTTTGGTAGCTGAAGATGCCGCCCGAAAAGCTGAAGCTGCTGCTGCTGAGGCATCTAAAAAAGCCGAGAATGCCAGCCTGCTTTCCACTCAAAAGGCTGAAGATGCCATAAAAGCTGCTGATCTGGCAGCCAAACGGGCCGAAGCGGCTGCTTTGGCTGCTACACAAAAAGCCGATGAGGCCGTTAAAATTGCTGGCGAAGCCGCCAAACTGGCTGCTGCCAATGCCACAAATGCTGCCAACGAAGCAGCTAAAAGAGCTGAAGCTGCCGCTGCCGCTGCTACTAAAAAGGCTGAAGAAGCTATAGCAGCTGCCAAACTAGCTGTTGATGATGCTGTAAAGGCTGCCACCAAAGCCGCTGAAGATGCCGCCAAGAAAGCTCAACTAGCCGCAGAGGAAGCTACCCGCAGAGCTGAACAGGCTTCTGCCGCCGCCGCTGCTGCTGCCGCCGCTGCTGCTTCGAGGGCAGAAGAAGCTGCCTATAAGGCTGAAGATACCGCCAAAGCCGCCAAACTGGCAGCTGAAGAAGCTACCAACCGGGCAGACGAAGTAGCTCTCACTGCCAAAGAAACTGCTTTGGCCAATAAAAAAGCTGCTGAGGCATCTGCTATCCGGGCCAGCCAGATAGCTTTGACTGCAAAGGCAGAGCTTGATAAAACCATTCTGGCCGCTAATAAGGCTGGAAATAATGCTACTGAGGCAACTGCTGCTGCCAATACGGCAACTACTGAAGCCAATACACGGAAAGATGCTAACAGTGCCCGTAAGGCAGACGAAGCCGGCCGCAAGGCTAAAATGGCGGCTACTGCTGCCCTTCAACTGGCCGAAGAAACTGCCCGCAAAGCTTCCCTGGCTGAGATGGCCGGAGATGAAGCCCTTGAAGCCGCAACCAGAGTCAGCGGTGACATTGCCAAACGGGCTGAGGATGCCGGATATGCTGCTAAGGAATCCGCCAAGTCAGGGTTTAAGGTAGCTGAGGAAACCCGCAAAAAGGCTACTTTGGCTGATGAAGCAGGGGATGCCGCTATCCATGCTTCAATGAGTATTATTCAGGACCTTATAAACAGAGCTGAACAGGTGGGTATTGATGCCAAACGTTCAGCCGAAGACTTTGCCAAAATATCCCGCTCTCAGGCAGAAGCTATGATGCGTGATGCCCAGATGAAAGCCGCCGCCGAGGTTGAAAAAGCCCGCCGTGCAGCTGAAGATGCCGGTGCCAAAGCAGAAAGCATTGCCAATGCGGCCAAACTGGCTGCCGAAGAAGCTATGAGCAAAGCCCAAGAAGCTTTGGTCAAGGCCGTTATCAAACGCCTTACCAGCTGGGAGTGGATTTCAATCTTGGTTATCATAAACTTAAGTATAGTTTTTGCAGCCGTACTCCTGGCTACCGCATTTGGCGCACTTATCTAATAATATTGCCTAATTTAGCTTAGCCCATGTATAATTAGTTACAAAAGCTAACCCAGAGAGAAAAAAGCCTCTCATTAACCGGAAACGGTGGGTGAGAGGCTTTTATTTAGATTAGAGGTGAATCTTATGGCCAACCAAATAGACGAATCAAAACCCATAAGCGACCTTGAAATCATGCGTCACTCCGCCGCCCATATTATGGCTGAAGCGGTCTTGTCCATGTTTCCTGAGGCCAAGCTTGGCATAGGGCCGGCTATTGATACCGGTTTCTACTATGATTTTGACCTGCCACGCACCCTCACTCCCGAAGACCTGCCGGAAATAGAAACCCGAATGAACCAGCTGGTTAAATCTAATCTCCCTTTCAGACGTGAAGAAATGTCCAAGGACGAAGCCCGAAAACTCTTTGCCAACCAGCCGTATAAACTGGAACTGCTAAATGATATAACTGATGAGACCGTAAGTATTTACCGACAGGGTAATTTTTGCGACCTTTGCCGCGGGCCTCACGTCAACTACACCAGCAAGGTCAAGGCCTTTAAGCTTTTGTCTATTGCCGGTGCATATTGGAGAGGTGACGAAAAACGCCCCATGTTGCAGCGTATATACGGGGCAGCCTTTCTGGACAAGGCCTCTCTGGCCGAATATTTGAATATGCTTGAAGAAGCCGCTAAACGCGACCACCGCAAATTGGGCAAAGAACTGGAACTGTTTTCACTTCACCAGGAGATAGGTGGAGGTTTGGTAAACTGGCTGCCAAACGGTGCCATAGTGCGCCATCTCATTGAAGAGTTCTGGAAGAAAGAACACCTGAAACGGGGTTATGACCTGGTCTATACACCCCATATAGCCAAAGTAGACCTCTGGAAGACAAGCGGCCACTGGGGTTTTTACCGTGAGAATATGTACAGCCCGATGGATATTGACGGCGAAGAGTATGTACTTAAACCGATGAACTGCGTTTATCATATACTCATGTTCAAAAACCGCACCCGCTCATATAAAGAACTGCCTATCCGCATGGCTGAACTGGGTACTGTTTACCGCTATGAACGTTCCGGTGTGCTGCACGGACTTTCAAGAGTACGCGGATTTACTCAGGATGATGCCCATATTTTCTGTTTGTATGATCAACTGGAAAAAGAAGTTGTAAAAGTGCTGGATCTGGCTAAATTCATGATTGATACATTTGGTTTTACCAAATACAAGGTTATGCTTTCCACCCGCCCCGAAAAATACGTAGGCGAGCTGGATAAATGGGAATATGCCACTGATATTTTGGCAAAAGCGCTGGAAGCCAACCAGATTCCTTATCAGGTAGACCCCGGAGAGGGTGTCTTCTATGGCCCAAAGATTGACATAAAGTTTGAAGATGCACTAGGACGTGCATGGCAAGGCCCAACTATTCAGGTGGATTTCCAGCTACCCGAACGTTTTGATGTAAGCGTAGTAGGCGAAGATGGCAAAGACCAACCGGTTGCCATGGTGCACCGCACAGTACTAGGCAGTATGGAACGGTTCATGTCCTGTTTGACTGAACAATATGGCGGGGCTTTCCCTGCATGGTTATCACCAAAGCAGGTTATGGTAATACCAATTGCAGATCGCCATACCGAATTTGCCGAAAAGCTGGCTTGCGAACTGAGGGAAGAAGAAGTAAGGGTAGAGGTAGACAGCCGCTCTGAGACCATGAACCAGAAAATCCGTCAGGCCCAGCTTGCCAAGATACCATATATGCTGGTAGTTGGAGACAAAGAGATTGAAACCCAAAGTGTAGCCGTAAGAACCCGCACCGGCAGCCAACAGGTAATGCCATTTGCAGAGTTTAAATCTATGCTCCTTGCTAAAATAAAAACCAAGTCAACTGAGATTTGATTACCTAGCTGAACTATGGTATATTTTGCCAGAATAGACACTTGTCCGTTAAGGAGGTAGCCAGGAATATTTAAGGAACTTCGCATCAATAATCAAATAACTGCCCGGGAATGTCGCCTTGTAGGTGACAAAGGTGAACAGTTAGGAATTTTGCCAATTTTACAGGCCCGGGAACAGGCCAGGAAAATCAATCTTGATTTGGTTGAAGTTGCTCCTACAGCGGTACCCCCCGTGTGCCGTTTGATGGATTACGGTAAATACCGCTTTGAACAAACCAAGAAGGACCGTGAGGCTAAGAGAACGCAGAAGGTATCCCTGTTAAAAGAGATACGTGTGCGTCCCAAAATTGGTGAGCATGATTTTGATGCTAAAGCCCGATCCGCCCGCAAACAACTTGAAAGCGGAGATAAAGTAAAGCTAACTGTTATGTTCCGGGGACGGGAAATAACCCACGCTGAACTGGGGCTGAGGTTACTTAAGAAAATGGCTGATTCGTTAACTGATATTGCAACTATAGAAGGACAACCTTCGTTACTCGGATCCAGAATGCATTTAACACTTTTGCCTAAGGCAGCTATCAAAGTGTCTAAGGTAAAGGAAGGACAGGAAACCGCGAATGCCTAAAATGAAACCCAGAAAGACCGCTGCAAAGCGCTTTCATGTAACCGGTACCGGCAAAATTATGCGCAGCAAGGGCATGAAAAGCCACCTGCGCCGTAATAAATCAGCCAGAGTACTCCGTCAGTTTGACGAAATGTCTCAGGTAGCCGGAGTGGACAGGGCTCGTATTCAGAAATTAATTCCGTATGGTGTAAGCTAACTAGGGAGGGGTATTACATTGGCACGTATTAAAGGTGGCTTAGCCACACATAAAAGACATAAGAAGGTACTGGCCTTAACAAAGGGCCACGCTTCAACCAGACATTCGCTGTTCAAGCGGGCACATGAGTCCATGGTTCATGCCATGAGCTATGCTTTTGCCCACAGACGAGCACGCAAAGGTGATATGCGCAGGCTTTGGATTACCCGTATCAATGCGGCTGCCAGGGCTGAAGGGCTTACTTATGGTGAGCTTATATCAGGGCTTAAGGTTGCCGGTATTGATATAAACCGTAAAGTTTTAGCCGATATGGCCATATCAGACACTGTTGCTTTCGCCGCTGTGGCTGCCAAAGCCGCTGCTGCTAAAGCTAACTAAGCCTAAACCACCCAAATGGATAATTGACCGCTGTCGAAAAACAGCGGTTTTTCCATTTATTAAATTGACATACCCCATCTGCCATTTTACAATTGCATTAAGGGAGTGTGCCTTGAACAAAGAGCGGGCTTTTTACAAAGCCGTTAGCCGGTCAATCCAAAGTCTAAACACCCCGGCTGAACTTAAGGCAAAGCTGGAAGGGATTATCCGTCTGGCGGCACGGGCCAGTCATTGTGCCGTATCACTACTGCTTATAGATACGGCAGGACAAAAACTTTCCCACAATATCTCCTTCGGTCTGCCCCAGTTTTATATCCACAAAGGCGTTCTTTCAGCCGCAGACAGCATAGGAGAAACGGTAAACATTCAAACTACAGCCATAACCGATGTCCAAAATGACCACCGTATCCAGTTCCCGCAGATGGCTTTAAAAGCCGGATTTTCTTCTATCTTGGGTAGTCCTATTATTTATCGGGAAAAAGTTATCGGCAGTATAAGGTTTTACTGCAAAGATTTTTACGAATTCAGCCAGCAGGATATAACTTTTGCTGAAAATATGGCACGTATAATCTCTTTGGCTTTTTGTACATTGCCGACAACCACAGCACCTGTGGATAACACTGCCTCAATGCCAGCTTCAAACCTGAAAACCGCCCAAAATATCACCTTTGCCCACCAGAGCGAGACTGAATTTGCCCGTTTACTGGATTTCTATAATATAGAGTGGATATATGAACCCCGTTCTTTCCCGCTGGATTGGGAAGGTGAACTGGTTACTGAAATGTTTACCCCTGATTTTTATCTGCCGGGGTTGGACATGTATATAGAGCTGACCACTTTGAAGCAAAGTCTGGTTACTACCAAAAACCATAAACTCAAAATGCTAAGAGAGCTTTACCCTGATATAAAAATAAGCCTGTTATATAAAAATGATTATGCACGTCTGTTATCCAAGTACGGGTGCGGCCCATTGGCTCAGACCAGAGCTCACGGCATAGACAGGGTGCTTTATACCGCCGGGGATATCGCCGAGAGAGTGGCCAGCTTGGCACGCCAAATATCTGATGATTACCCGGATAACCGCCCCATACTTATCGGGGTGCAAAGGGGATTTATCTGCTTTATGGCAGACCTAATACGCCAGATAGCTATTCCGCTGGATATAGATTTCATGACCATATCCTATTACAGCGGCAGCAATGCATCTATGGTACGCATCACCAAGGACATGGATCTGGAGGTAGCTGGCAGAGATGTGCTGCTTGTTGAAGACATTGTGGATACAGGCATAACCCTGAACTATCTGTTAAACCATCTCAGGTCTAAAAATCCTGCCAGCCTCAAGGTTTGCACCCTTCTTGACCGCAAGGTAAGACGACTTATTGACATAAATATTGACTATGTAGGTTTTGAACTGCCGGATGAATTTGTGGTAGGGTATGGGCTGGATTACCATGAGGAATACAGGAATCTTCCGTTTATAGGCATACCCGGTATAAAACAGAACCCCTGATTTTAAACCCTGATAAAATAGTTGCCCCAAGTAGCCTATGCATTCGGGACGTTTTAACCTTGGAGCTCCCTTTCGGTTTCTACCTACCCAGTTCCTGGACAATCTTCAGAGAGGGCTCTTTAGATTACCTAGCTCCGTATTTTGGTAGAACTTACTAAGGTTATCTGGGTCAGTTTCCGTCGCCATTGCTTCGGTCACTTGGGACAGTTTTAATATGCCACACCCGCTGATACACCAGCAACCGTATTTAAAACTATCCACACCTGTGTAAATGAAAAGGGCGCTCTCATACACCCTTAATTAGTTTAGTATTCGCAAATCTATTAAATATTTGACATATATGACGCTTGGAACAGGGGAAATATTTTTATAGCAGCAGGAGGAAAAACCAAGTGGCGTCCCCGGAGAGATTCGAACTCTCGGCCCACTACTTAGAAGGCAGTTGCTCTATCCAGCTGAGCTACGGGGACACGACAAAATGCTACCATTTTACAGCTTTTAAGGTCAAGTTAAAGAGGTCGGTTTTTTGAGTGTATTATGCGGTAAACCCCGATACCACCCAGCACTCCTCCCGCAAGTATAGCTCCGAACCAGCCCAGCAAACACAAAGAGGTCACTATTACCCCTGCAATAGCCACCCCCAGACTGATATAAATCAAAGCCTCTTTGTAGTTAAGACCCAGTACTACTGCCACCAATGAGCCTGTCCAAGCACCGGTAACGGGCAGTGGTACAGCCACCAACATCATAAGCCCGATGCGTTTATACTTTTCAACCGGAGTGCTTCTTCTTTGACCCAAAGCATAAATCCACCGGGTAAAACCACGCATAAAACTGAAACGCTCAAGCAGGTTTAATACTTTTTCCAGCAAAACTAATATAACTGGTATTGGCAATAGATTACCTGCCAGTGCAATCAAGTACGCCCAATACCATGGTATACCAAGCACATTTATAGCCAGCGGCAAAGCCCCGCGTAACTCAGAAACAGGCAGAACTGCTGCCAGGAAAACCAGCAACTCCGGTGGTAACCCCAAGCCAAGCCAAAATTCTGATGACAAGTCCTTTTTATAACCTCTTTTGGCATTTTATATGCCTATTGTCCCCAAAACTCTAGCAAATACTGCTAGGATAGTCAACATTTTCTAGCTTGACTAGTATGAACACAACTGTTACTATAATTTGAATACAGGATTGGAAATTTCTATTCTGCACAACTTGGAAATGTCAAAACTGCTAGACACAATAAATAGTCCCTCAGACCTGAAAAAGCTTTCTCTGGACGAACTAAGAGAGCTGGCTGTCCAAATCCGCGAAGAGCTCGTTAACCGAGTGACTTTAAACGGGGGACATTTAGCCTCAAGCTTAGGCGTCGTTGAGCTTACGATTGCGTTGCATCGCGTTTTTGAAAGCCCCAAAGATAAAATAATCTGGGATGTGGGCCATCAGTCTTATGCCCACAAGCTTTTAACCGGCCGCCGCGAACAATTTGCCACGCTTCGCCAGCATGGCGGATTATCTGGTTTTACCTGCCGTGAT
Source organism: Dehalococcoides sp. (assembly GCF_041654235.1). Taxonomy (NCBI): domain Bacteria; kingdom Bacillati; phylum Chloroflexota; class Dehalococcoidia; order Dehalococcoidales; family Dehalococcoidaceae; genus Dehalococcoides; species Dehalococcoides sp. Next base: position 21,490 of record NZ_JBAZDW010000002.1, read on the forward strand.
GAAAGCCCGCACGACCCGTTCGGGGCAGGCCACGCCAGCACCTCCATCTCAGCCGGACTGGGCATGGCTGTAGCCCGTGATTTGGCCAAAGAAGATTACAGCGTTATTTCAGTAATCGGAGACGGAGCCATTTCCGGCGGCATGTCTTTTGAGGCTATCAATAATGCCGGACATTTACACACCAAGTTTATAGTTATTCTTAATGACAACGGCATGGCCATATCTCCTTCTACCGGGGCTTTATCCAAGTTTTTAAATAATGTCCGCTTTGATCCGCGTTTTGAATTTGCCAAACGGAATGCCAAGCAAACCATAACTAATATGCCTTTCGGCAAAGCTGTTTGGGCTTTTACTAAAAGCATTAAACGCAAATTTGAAAAATCCATGCTACCTGGCAGTCTCTGGGAAGAATTGGGCTTTATTTACCTGGGGCCGGTGGATGGGCATAATATACGCGAACTTGAGGCGGCACTTAAACGCGCCAAAGACTTTGAATCCAAGCCGGTACTTATCCATATGATTACAAAAAAGGGCAAAGGCTATGATGATGCTGAAGCTGACGCTGTAAAATATCACGGAATCTCGCCCAAATCCGGCGGGTTGAAGAGTAGTCATGGGCTTTCCTATAGCCAGGTATTCGGTCAAACTTTACATAAAATTATGTCCCAAAACCCGCAGGTAGTAGCCATAACTGCCGCCATGACAGATGGCTGCGGGCTGGGTGAAATTGCCGCAGCTTTCCCTGACAGGGTATTTGATGTGGGCATTTGCGAACAGCATGCCGTCACTTTTGCAGCCGGAATGGCTACCCAGGGTTATATACCCGTAGTAGTTATTTATTCTACTTTCCTCCAGCGCGGTTTTGACCAGATAATCCATGACGTCTGTTTGCAAAAACTGCCGGTAGTATTTGCGATTGATAGGGGCGGCATTGTAGGAGATGACGGTAAAACCCATCAGGGTATTTTTGACCTATCCTTCATGTCTTTGATACCTGATATGGTTGTATCCGCACCATCTGATGAAAATGACCTGCAACATCTGATATATACCGCTGTCAATTCGGGTAAACCTTTTGCTCTTCGCTATCCCAGAGGATTTGGCGAAGGGGTTGAAATAGAAAGTAGTTTACATAATATACCAATAGGTCAAAATGAAATCCTGGTCAATGGCAGTGACGTAGCTATTTTAGCCACCGGTAAAAGCGTAGCTTTTGCCAAAGACGCCCTGGAAATACTGACCGAAAGCGGTATTAAACCCACTTTAGTAAATAACCGCTATATCAGCCCACTGGACAGCGAACTTGTTTTAAAAATAGCCCAAAGCCATAAGTACCTCGTTACAGTTGAGGAAAACGTAATCTCCGGAGGCTTGGGGAGCCGAATAAACACTCTCCTTGCTGAAGCCGGATTGGTGAATAAAATCAAGATTGCCAATATTGGCATACCGGATAAATTTGTTGAACACGGTAACCAAAGCCTGCTTCGTGCCAAATACGGATTAGACGGAAAAGGTATAGCCCAAAGAGTATTATCTCTGGTAGGCAATCCCAATGAAATGAAACACCCTCAAATAATTTGCCCATAGGAAAACCAACTACTGAAAATTATTAACCGCTATAACCCGAAACCATCTTAAGGAAGGTTGGTGTCGGTTATGAATAATAAGACCTTTTCAGGAGCGTTCATGGAAAACTTAACAATCAGAGATTTAAATTTCTCTGGTAAAAAAGCTCTGGTGAGAGTGGACTTTAACGTCCCCATAAATGAAGAAACCGGTACTATCAATGATGATAGCCGCATACGGGCGGCAATTCCTACCATTGATTATCTGCTGGACCACCAGGCCAAAGTTATTTTATGCAGCCACTTGGGAAGGCCAGATGGTATGATAGTTGAAAGCATGCGCCTTGCCCCGGTGGCGAAACGCCTATCTGAAATACTCAGACAGGAAGTATTTACAGCCTCTGATTGCATCGGAGATGAGGTAGCAGCCAAGGTAGATGCGCTGGAAGACAGCCAGGTTCTATTGCTGGAAAATCTGCGTTTCCACCCTGAGGAAGAAGCCAATGACCCTATATTTGCTAAAAAACTGGCAGATCTGGCTGATATATATGTAGATGATGCTTTTGGTACTGCCCACCGCAAACATGCATCTATTGTAGGGGTTGCCAAATACCTGCCGGCTGTGGCAGGCTTGCTCCTTGAAAAAGAACTTAATGCTCTGGGGAAAGTACTTGAACATCCTCCCAGACCGTTTATGATATTGCTGGGCGGTGCCAAGGTAAGTGACAAGGTAGGCATGCTGGAAAACGTAATGGATAAGGTGGATACCATTCTTATTGGCGGAGGCATGGCAGCCACTTTCCTAAAGGCTCAGGGACTTGAGATAGGTGATTCGCTTATTGATGATAGTCTGGATACCGCCAAAATGCTTATGGACAAAGCAAAGTCAAAAAATGTTAAAATTATTTTGCCGGATGACGTGCTGGTTACATTTGATAAAATAGGCCCTGAGGCCAGAGCAGAAAATGTGAGTGTTGAAAATATACCTCACACAGCCAAGATTGTAGATATTGGTCTTCTTACGATTACCCATTTTACCAAGCATCTTGAGAAATGCAAGACAGTCTTCTGGAACGGTCCTATGGGCATTTATGAAATACCCCAATTTTCAGAGGGTACACGGGCAATGGTAAATACTATGACCCGTCTTCATGCCACTACCATTATCGGCGGAGGTTCTACCGCCGAGATTGTAACTGAACTGAATATTGCCAGCAAGATGAGCTTCGTCTCCACCGGTGGCGGAGCTTCACTCAAGTTTCTCAGCGGTGAGAAATTACCTGGCGTAGAGGTGCTTGCAAAGAAAAATGAATAAATTAAATCTTGTCAGCCAGCTTTCACAAACTACTCCCAGCAAGATTGTACTTCTAGTAATAGACGGATTGGGCGGTTTGCCACACCCCGAAAGCGGGCAGACCGAACTTGAGACCGCCCGTACCCCCAATCTGGATGAATTAGCCCGCAAAAGCATCTGCGGTATGGCGAGTCCGGTTGCGGCCGGTATAACCCCCGGCAGTGCCCCCGGCCATCTGGGACTGTTCGGTTATGACCCGGTTGACTGCCTAATAGGGCGTGGTGTATTGGAAGCACTGGGAATAGATTTTGACCTAAAACCGGGAGATGTGGCCACTAGGGGAAACTTCTGTACAGTAGATAAGCAGGGGCTTATTTGTGACCGCCGAGCCGGACGGGTTTCAAGCTTAGTCAGTGCCAAACTTTGTACCCTTCTGGACGGACAGGAGTTTGATGGTATCAGGGTAATCGTAAAACCGGTAAAAGACCACCGTCTGGTAGTTATATTCAGGGGTAGCGGTTTATCTGAAAAGGTTACTGATTCAGACCCCCAAAAACTTGGCGCTGCTCCCGAAGAGGTTAAACCCTTAGCTGAAAATGCCCGGCTTATGGCAAAAGTAGCAAACCGGTTTTTGCAATTCGCAGCTAAAACCCTTAAAGACCATGCCCCGGCCAACATGATACTGCTGCGGGGATTTTCAGAAAAACCCTGCTTTGCCACTATGAACGAAATTTATAAACTTAAGACGGCCGCGATTGCCAGTTACCCCATGTACCGGGGACTTTCAAAAGTGGTAGGCATGGACGTATTGCCTACCGGTTCAATGCTAAGTGATGAAATAGCCACTTATAAGGCTAACTTTGAAAAATACGACTTTTTCTTTCTTCACGTCAAAGCCACAGATGCCGCCGGTGAAGACGGTGACTTTGAACGCAAGGTCAAGGCACTGGAAGAACTGGACCAGATACTACCTGAAATATTGAGTTTAAAACCGGATGTGGTAGCCATAAGCGGTGACCATTCCACCCCGGCTGTTATTCAGGGTCACAGCTGGCATGAAGTACCGGTGCTTATTTATTCGAAATATTGCCGTCCGGACAAGGTCTGCCGGTTTTCGGAAACAGACTGCCTGCAGGGCGGACTAGGGCATATACCAGCCAGTGATATTATGCCGCTAGCCATGGCTAATGCCCTTAAACTTGGCAAATTCGGAGCCTAGGAGCAAGCTTTATGAGGCAGATTATTATTGCCGGAAACTGGAAAATGAATACCACTCTTTCCGAAGCTTGTACACTTGTTCAGAGCATGAAATGCGAACTTGAGCGGATAGAAGGCATTGAGAAAATAATCTGCCCGCCCTTTATATCGCTGTATCCCATAAAAACCATACTGGAAAATAGCAGCATCAAACTGGGTGCTCAAAACCTTTTCTACCAGGAAAAAGGGGCTTATACAGGTGAAATATCCCCTCTGATGCTGAAAGAACTCTGCCAATACGTTATTATAGGCCACTCTGAAAGACGGGCATATTTCGGTGAAACAGGACAGGTGGTCAATCAAAAGATAAAGGCCGCTCTTCAGGCAGGCCTACTCCCGATAGTATGCGTGGGCGAAAAGCCTGAAGAGAATGAAAACGGCCAAACCCGCCAAGTGCTGGAAACCCAGCTAAAAGAGGCTCTGGACGGGCTTAACCTCAGCTGTATCATAATAGCCTACGAACCCATCTGGGCAATCGGCACCGGCAAGGCCGCTACCGCTTCAGAAGCCAACTCTGCCATTGGTTATATCCGCCGGGTGCTTGGTGATACTCTGGGCAATGCCGCAGCCCAAACTTCTCCTATACTATATGGCGGCAGTGTAAATGAAAAAAATATTACCGAAATTCTTTCTCAGACGAATATTGACGGGGCTTTGGTGGGTGGCGCTTCTCTAAAGGCTGAATCTTTTGTAAGCATTTGCCGCCAAGCCGCCGTTATTCAAAATAAGCACTAAAAAGAACTCAGCAAATTCTTCAGCGTTCCTAAATCCTTTTTAAGCCTTACAGGGAGACCAATGAGTATAATTGATAGCACCACCGGTGCAAACGCCTCAAATTCGCCCCTGTCGCCTTTACTGGTCATTCTGGGCAACACCGGCTCAGGTAAAAGCGCTCTGGCTATAAATTTAGCAAAAGTTATCCCTGCCGGCATAATAAATGCGGATAGCCGCCAGATATATTCCCGGATGGATATTGCCACCGCCAAACCCACCCTGTCAGAAATGTTAGAAATACCTCACTATCTTTACAGTTTTATTCAACCTGACCAGCCTTTCAGTCTGGCAGAATACCAGTCACTGGCCTATCAGGCTATAGATAGTCTCCATACCCAAAACCGTTTACCTGTATTGGTAGGTGGGAGCGGGCAATACCTGAAAGCCGTGCTTGAGGGTTGGAGTATTCCCCCGGTAGCCCCTGATGAAACCTTTCGTGCCGCTCTATTCGAAAAAGCGGAAAAAGAAGGGGGAAATGTCATTTTTACAGAACTTGAAAAAAAGGACCCGCAGGCCGCTACCCAGATAGACCCCCGCAATATTCGCCGGGTTGTACGGGCACTGGAGGTTATCCACAAAACCGGAGGGAAATTTTCAGGACTTCAAATCAAAAATCCACCGCCGTACAGGGTATTTAAGATAGGTATACATATACCCCGTGAAGAACTTTACCGCACCGTTGACTTGCGGGTAGAAAAAATGTTAGAACAAGGTCTGGAGGCGGAAGTTCGCTCTCTGCTGGAACAAGGCTATAAAGCCAGTTTGCCATCTATGTCAGGCATAGGCTACCGCCAGATAGCCAAATACATTGAGGGCAGTATCAGCCTGACGGAGGCAGTGGAACAGATGAAGTTTGAAACCCACCGCCTTATCCGCCAGCAAAATACCTATTTCCGTCTGACAGATACTAATATACACTGGATAACACTTGAAGAAAGCAGGAGTAACGGAATTATCCAACTAGTCTGTGATTTCCTGGCTGCGGAGAATAAAAATGAAATTCACTAAATTGCAAAGCGTAGGCAATGACTTTGTTCTCTTGGACCCGCAAGGTGAAGAGCAGGATTGGCCAAAACTGGCACTCCATATGTGCCACCGCCACTTTGGTGCCGGTGCTGACGGGCTGATGCTGATTTTGCCTTCCGAGAAAGCAGATTTCCGGATGCGCATTTTCAACGCAGACGGCTCTGAAGCCGAAATCTGCGGCAATGGCTTGCGTTGCCTTATTCATTATATAGCTGTAAACAAACTACTTGGCAACCTAGACGAACTGAGTATTGAAACTCTGGCGGGTATGCGGCACGCCCAGATATTTAAAGACGGACGGATACGCACCACCATGGGCAAACCCATGTTTGAAGCCCACCAGATACCTGTTGCCGCCGAACCAGATCCAAAGCACTATAACGGACAGCTTATTTCTGATTTTCCTTTAAATATAAATAACCGACGGGTGCTTGTTTCACTGGTATCTATGGGTAATCCGCATGCTATCCATTTTTGCACCAAACCGGTTGAAGAATTCCCTCTGGGTGAAGTGGGCTCACAGGTGGAAATCCATAAAGCTTTCCCAAAACGTACCAATTTTGAAGTTGCAAATATTCTTGATACCGAGCATATAAAAGTGCGGGTTTGGGAACGAGGGGTAGGGGAGACGCTGGGTTGCGGTAGCGGTGCATCTGCAGTGGCGGTTGCCGCCCAGATACTGGGATATGTCGGTAAATTCGTTTACATAAAGTTACCGGGCGGAACACTTGGCGTTGAATGGGACGGCCATGATGATGTCTATCTGACCGGAAAAGCTGAAATTATATATACGGGAGAATGGTTGAAAGATGAAATTATCTAAACGAATTGAGAATCTGCCGCCGTATCTTTTTGTCCAGATAAGCAAAAAGATAGCTGAAAAACGCGCCAAAGGAGAGGAAATAATCAGTTTTGCCATTGGCGATCCTGATTTACCCACCCCGAAACACATCTTGGCGGAACTTTGCAAAGCGGCCGAAGATCCATCTAACCACCGTTACCCTGAAACCGAGGGGCTGCCAGTACTACGTAAAGCTATGGCGGAATGGTATCAAAAACGTTTCGGAGTAAAACTAAACCCGGACACCGAGGTTTTACCCTTGATAGGTTCTAAAGAGGGTATAGGGCACGCCGCCTGGTGTTTCCTTGACCCCGGGGATATTGCGCTGGTGCCAAACCCTGCCTATCCGGTTTATGCCATCAGCAGTCAGCTGGCAGGCGCAGAGGTATTTAACCTGCCGCTAAACAAGGGGAATAACTTCCTGCCTAACCTGGAAGCCATACCGCAAAATATCCTTTCAAAGGCCAAAGTTCTCTGGATAAACTATCCCAACAATCCGACCGGAGCCGTAGCTGGCCTAAGTTTTTTTCAAGAAGTAGCTAATTTTGCCGCCAAACACAACTTGGCAGTTTGCCATGACGGACCTTACTCTGAAATAGCTTTTGACGGCTACAAACCTGTCAGTTTCCTTGAGGCTGACGGTGCCAAAGATGTAGGGATTGAGTTTCATTCCCTCTCCAAGAGTTATAATATGACTGGCTGGCGGATAGGCATGGCCGTTGGCAATGCCAAAATGATAGATGCCTTGAGACGTTTCAAATCCAACCTTGATTCAGGCATACCTCAAGCTATCCAGCTGATGGCTATTGCGGCTTTGAACGGTTCACAAGAAATTATAAACCAGAATTGTGCCATATATCAGCGCCGTCGTGACCGCCTGGTAGAAGCACTACGCAATATAGGCATGGAGGTTACAGCCCCCAAAGCCAGTTTATACATCTGGGCACCTGTACCTGAAAGCTATACCTCAGCCAGCTTTGCTACAGAACTGCTGGATAAAACCGGCGTAGTCGTCACCCCCGGTACAGGCTATGGGACTGCCGGCGAAGGCTATATAAGGTTATCATTGACTGTACCTGATGAACAGATTGAAAAGGGTATTGCCAAACTGGCTGGCTATAAAAAATCGTCTTAGACAAGTCTTCTTTAGCTAGTTTTAGGGGGTTCACGTAAGGAGTTCAAAGATTTCACGGCGTGAACCCTTTTGATATATCGCTTCGACAATCAGCCAATATCAGGTAGGGGGTTATTTCAATAGCTTCGTGGGAATAGCCAGCCTAAGGTCCCCTAAATTTTAAATTAAAACATTTTCGGCTGTGTAAATCCCGAACCGCAACTGCGGCAAATCCAACTATTTATTAAATATCTGTAATATATTCTTTACTCCGTTTATTATGTTAAGTCCATGTTTCATTCGTATATATTACATAACATATATAGTGCGAACCACTATAAAGCTTATTTTACGGATACTGCTACGGCTACTACAATCACTGGTAATTTTGATTTATAAGAGTGTAATATATTTTAGACTTTTATCAACAAAATATATGCGACCAATTAGATAAATGTATATGCTGTGATAAAACCCTTAGCCCCCTATCCTAAATCCCGCTTAAACAAACATGACCTACAATCTAGTCATGTTTGATGATTTTAATTAATTAAGGGGTAACAAAGGGTACAATATACTAAAGGGATTGCATTGCTTGCCCCATAAAAAGCCCTAGATTTGGATTCTACGGGCTGTCTTTTTCTACGTTTAAATAGCGGTATTTCTCTCTATATCCTGCTTGACCAGGTTATTCAGCCTGTTTAAAGCCTTGCTTTCCTCTTCATCAATAGCCGCTAAATCATAATAAAAATAATAGTTTTCACAGGCACCTTTTCTAGCTAATAATTCCCGCCGGCGGCTAAGCCCTAGGGCTAATTCATCAAAACAGGACATAATATTGCCGGCCAATTCATTTTCCATTTGTTACTGCTCTTTCTTTTCCCCAATTTCATCATAAACCGCATACCCGGGGTTAAAACCCATACTAATCAACTTTTCTTTGAGCATGAGGTTCAATTCGGTCAACCCCCAACGCTTCACAGCAGAAATAAGCACTGTATTTTCCGCCACCGGACATTCTGTTTTTAATAAACTCAAGGCCTCATCTTCAGTCCAGCTGCGGTTAGTATCCAATTTCAGGTCTATTTTATTCATAGCAGTCAAACGCGGTTTATCAGCTACACCCATATCTGTAAGTATTTTTTCCACTGTTTGACACTGCTCAAAAGCATTCTTAGCGGTTATGTCAACTACATGTACCAGCAAATCAGCTTGGTTTATTTCTTCCAGCGTAGCCCGAAAAGCCTTTACAATGGCGGGGGGCAACTTGCGAATGAAGCCCACTGTATCTGTCAACAATACATTGCCCAATCCGTTTATATACAACCTTCTGGTGGTTGGATCAAGAGTAGCAAAAAGTTTGTTTTCAGCCAGTACATCTGTTCTGGCAACGGCATTCAGCAGGCTACTTTTACCGCTATTGGTATAGCCAACCAATGAAACCACCGGTACGCCACGCATGCGCCTTCTCTCACGGTACAGTTCCCTGTGAATGATTACTTCATCCAGGTGTTCTTTTAGATTACGTATTTTGGTACGAACAATACGCTTATCAGTTTCAAGCTGGGATTCACCCGGTCCTCTGGTACCTATACCGCCACCAAGTCTTTCAAGATGACTCCATTGGCCTGCCAACCTTGGCAGTAAATACTGCATTTGTGCAAGCTCTACCTGAAGCTGGCCCTCACGGGTATTGGCATGTTTGGCAAATATATCCAAAATAAGGGCCACCCGATCAATTACCTTTACACCCAATGCTTCCTCAAGTGACCTTTGTTGAATAGGCGAAAGTTCATCATCAAAAATGACCAGATTGTAGTCAAGTTCCTTTTTCATCTCTATCAGTTCGTCCAGCTTGCCTTTTCCCAAGTATGAGTTTCGGGCAGGTGCATGAAGCTTCTGGATTATACGCCCTACTACAGTTGCACCGGCGGTAGCCACCAGCTGGCATAATTCGTCCAGTGAGTCTTCTATAGCCCAGTTTGAATTACGGTTGGTATCCACCGCTGCCAAAACAGCTCTTTCCGGCTGTATTACTACATTATTCCCAACTGTTTTATTGATGGTATCCTCCATTTATGTAAAGTATATACATATTCATCTATTATATACCATATTGCCTCCATAATTAAGTTAAAACACGTATTGACACACCTCCACCTGATAATTCAAAATAAGAGCTAGTACCAATGGACTAATACTATATAGGAGGAAGCAATAATGATGACCATAGCCGAGTTGTTTGACCTGAGGGGCAAAGTGGCTATCGTGACCGGCGGCGCAATGGGTATTGGAAAAGGGATTTCCATGCGTTTAGCCGAAGCGGGTGCCAGCATAATGATTCCTGACTTGAATCTGGAGGTTGCCCAAAAAACAGCAGCCGAGATTAAAGCCTTGGGAGGCAAAGCTACTGCAATCCAGGCTGATGTAAGCAATATAAACGATGCTCAAAAAGTTATAGATGCCACCCTGAAGGCATTTGGAGATCTGGATATTATGGTGAATAATGCCGGCATTTACCGTTTTATGCCTGCTATTGATATGACCGAAGCCATGTGGGATAAGACTCTTGGTATAAATCTTAAGGGGCTTATGTTCTTCTCGCAGGCAGCCGCTAAAGCTATGATGGCGGCAAAACATGGCGGAAAGATAATAAATATAGCTTCTATAGATGGCTTCCGCCCTACCGGCAATCTGGCTCATTATGACGCATCCAAAGGTGGGGTAATTATGCTTACCAAAGCTATGGCTCAGGAATGGGCACCCCATGGCATACTGGTAAATGCTGTGGCCCCGGGTGGGATAAACACTCCCGGTGCATCTGCCCTAATGCCAAGCGGCAGTATGTCAGCCGAACAGTTGATGGAGTTATCTAAATCATTTGTGGCAAAATTGCCGCTCAAGAGGATGGGTGAACCGGATGATATCGGCAAGGTAGTCCTCTTCCTGGCAAGTGCAGCTGCAGATTATATGGTGGGAAGTGTGATTGTGGCTGACGGCGGTGCTCTGTTGGTTTAACACCATCTATTGGTTTAACACCAGTGGTAAATCCTTAAATAAACAGGGGGGGAGAGTATTTAACTCTCCCCCCTTTACTTTCTATATATGGTGGGCTCGGTAGGTTTCGAACCTACGACCAAGCGGTTATGAGCCGCCCGCTCTGCCCCTGAGCTACGAGCCCTCAGGATAAAACTACTTTATACTTCGCGGCCGGTAAATCCGGTACCGTAATCTTTAACTTTTTGTTCTTTGGCCTCTTCCTGTTTGGCATATTCCACCCAAGCCTCAGGCCCCTTGCCGCAGGATTTTTCGCGTTCTTCACGCCATTTCTTCAGCGGATCAGGATCTTTAATTTTGTTTTCAGCAACTTTTTGTTCAGAAATCCACATTTTTTCGTTGGCAGAATCCTTGCGCATTTCAGGTGCATCTTTTGAAAAAGCTACGCCATGAGTAAAATCCGAAATAATGCGTGTAGATTCGGCACTGCAAACAGGGCAAGTGGCTGACAAGCTGGACTCACTCCGGGGTCTCATAATTTCAAAGACTTTATTACACTTTGAACATGAATATTCGTAGATTGGCATGAGTTACCTCCGATGAACTTGTTATCTTTAATCTGCAGAGAATTCTAACATGTTTTATATCTTCGTTCAAGCAAAAAGATAGTGGCCTTTACTCATAAAATACCTTTGACATGTTTGATTGTTCAGGTTAGAATAACCCTGCTAATTAGCGGGAGTAACTCAGTGGTAGAGTTCCTGCCTTCCAAGCAGGCTGTCGCGGGTTCGAGCCCCGTCTCCCGCTCCATCTTTCTTCCCCTGAGATATAATCGCCAAACCAAGGTCAGAGGCGGTTTATCACTGTATCCAGCTTGTCTTTGTAACCATGCCAGTAGCGCAGTACCAGCCTGACAAACGGATTGCGACGCATTTTCATTGTATAGCTGATATCTGCTGCCCGTTTTATTATCCCTTCTTCATAAGTGGGATAAATATGGGGAATAGTATGAAGTCTTGAAAGTGGTTTATGCAGGCATTTTACTATTTGCAGTTCATGGATAAGGTTTTCGGCCTGTGAACACAGCAGGTGTGCCCCTATCAACCTGTCATTTTTGTCCAGTACAAATTTACACATACCGCGAATATCATGATCCATAACCGCCCTGCGTACTTTGGTTAGCGGGTAGCGGATAATCCGAATGTTATTGCCGTACTTACGTCTGGCCTCATCTTCAGTCAGACCAATATGGGCCATTTGAGGTTCGGAATATGTTACCCAAGCCACATCGTCATACCTAATGCTCTGTTTGAATGGCAAGCAGGCGTTGCTTGCTGCCAAAATAGCCTGTTTTTCGGCCATCATGCCCAACTGGATAGGACCTGCCACATCACCGGCTGCAAATATATTTAAAGAGCTGGTTTGGAGTTTGCTGTTAACACTGATGCCCCGTGCTGTATATTTCACCCCGGCTTTTTCCAGTGCAAGCCCCGCCACATTTGCCCGCCTGCCCACCGCAACCAGCACTGTTTCGGCCGTGATTTCACTAATTTTTCCTTCACGGGTTTGCATTTCAAGCTTCAACTGGCCATTATCCTGTTTTTGAAAACGAATTGCCTTGGTAGAAACATGAATTTGCAGGTTTTCTTCAGCATTCAGATAATCTAGTAATAACCCGCTTAGTTCGGTGTCATCTTTCGGCAGTATACGTTCTGCCATTTCAATAATATCCACTTTGCATCCCAACCAGGCAAAGGCCAGCCCCAGTTCGATACCGGCTGGCCCTCCTCCCAGTACAATCATCGAGGATGGTATGGATTTTATGTCAAATACTGTTTCGTTTGTATAATAAGGTATATCTGCCAATCCTTCTACAGGAGGAATTGCCGGACTTGAGCCAGTGGCAATAATAAAATGTTTTGCTGAAACAACCTGTCCGTTCAAACTGATATGATGCCTATCGGTAAATACGGCTTCACCTTTTAGTATATTTATGCCTGTCTTTTCCAAATTATCAAAATCATCAACCCCGGAAATATCTTCCAGAACGGAATGCAGGTATGGCATAATATTTTCCGTTTGCAAGTTTACACTGACCAGTTTCAACCCATTCTGGTTGTATTTTTTTATTTGACCGACACGGCGTCCTATTTGAAGCAAAGTCTTGGATGGCACACACGCATTCCATGTACAGGCACCACCCAATTTGCCCTTTTCCACCATAGCTACTTTCTTACCCAGTCCGTTAGCAAAAACAGTCGAAGTAAACCCGGCCAATCCGCTGCCAATAACCACCAGATCATATTGAAATTTCATACCTGTTCTCTTTCCGTCTGACAAACCTGCTGAAGCCCGGCGGGATTAAACCTCTCCCCTACCCCGTCTATTCGGCAACCCACCTGATAATATTATGTAATTTTAGACTTAGGCAGGCAGTTAGTTTTATTCTATCAGGCGTTTGCGGCAAGTCAATGGTTTTAGTCAAAGAACCCTTTGTTCAAGTCTGCATCATTGGAATATCCCTGCCGTTCCCAAGTACCCAGATAATTTTCATCATCAGAAAATTCAATCTGGCTAACCCATTTTATCCATTTATAGCCCCACTTGCTTTCAGCAACCAGTTGAAGAGGAAAACCATACTTGGCAGGCAGAGTTACACCGTTCAGTTTATAGGCCAGCATGATATTATTTGAGATCAGGTAATCAAGGCTGAGAGCGGTGGTATATCCATCCAGAGCGTGAAAAATGACCGTATCAGCTTCACCCTTAATACCCACCATACCTGCAATGTCTTTAAAAAGAACACCTTCCCAAAGCATAGTAGCATCCCAGCCTTCTACGCAATGCAGGGTGACTACTTTTGTATAAGGGTTGAAACGGGTTCTTAGTTCATCGTAAGTAAACGAAAGTTCCTGGCCGACCAGCCCGTTAATATTCAAGGTATAAGACACGGTATCAATTTCGGGTGGGCCGGAAATGGAATTATCTCTGAGGTTTAGGATAGAGGTAAGATCTTTGCCTTCATATTCCAGTATCTGTACCCCATCCAAGGTAACCGGGGTATCATTAGAAAATATGTCGCCAAAAGATATGTTTTGGGAATTTAGAAACATGGAGACGGCAAGAAGCAGGACTACCAAGACCCCAAACCCGCGTTTTAAATCCATTGTTTTCTCCCCTTCATGGCAGAAAACCGTTTGCATTACTACACACTTAATAATAACACAAACGCATCGGACTGGCTTTTGGAAATGGCCTGGTCGGGGTGAGAGGATTCGAACCTCCGACTTCAGCGTCCCAAACGCTGCGCGCTAACCAGACTGCGCTACACCCCGCAGGCGCCAGTATAACAAAGCTATGTTACAGGGTCAAGGAAGCCTTATACCCGAATTAACGGCAATCAGGACAGATATTAAAGAAATCTTCAGGAACTTCGGTGGTATTTAGAATATGCTTTATCTGTTTTTCAGGAATCCATTCAGCGCCACACTTGGCACAACGCCTAAGCTTGAAACTGACCTCGCAGTTAGGCCAAGTGATAGTACGCACACCATTCCCATCTTTCATTTTTATGGCCCCGGTGGGACATATATAAGCGCAAGAGCCGCAGGCTATGCAATCTGTCTTATCCTCGTAATACGGCAAGGCGACTTCACGGCCGGTACCCCTGCTTACCAGACTTATGGCACTCTTGCCCACTACCTCGGAACAAACTCTGGTACAAAGGGCGCATAGGGTACATAAATTTTCAGGTTTTTCGCTTTCAAACCGTGTCCCATTTACACCCAGTTTTTTTGCCATGGTCTGAACACCCTCTGACTGAGGGCAACGTGCCAGCAGGAGTTCTATCACCGTTTTGCGGATATTTGTAATCCGGTCATTCTGGGTGGTAACTACCAAACCCTCTTCAACCTGATACAGGCAGGAAGCAACCAGTTTTTTCCGCCCTTTTCTATCAATCTCCACCATGCACAAGCGGCAAGCTCCATAGGCTGAAACCGCTTCATCTACACATAAGGTAGGAATAAAAATACCATGCCGGTGGGCTACTTCCAGTACTGTTTGACCTTCTTCTGCCTGATACTTCTTGCCGTCTATGGTTAAATTTATCATAGCCACCCTACCTTATCTGATTTCTACGGCGTGTAGCTTACAAGCGTCAAAACACGCACCGCATTTAGTACATTTGCTTTGGTCAAGTATGACCGGCATCTTTTTGCCCTGCGAAATGATAGCCCCTGTTGCACAGGCTTTATAGCACAAACCGCAGCCGGGACAGTTGGCATCAATAATGTTATAGGTAATAAGAGCCTTGCATTCCTTGGCCGGGCAAGTCTTTTGCCGGATATGGGCTTCATACTCCTCACGGAAGTATTTTATGGTGGACATAACCGGATTGGGAGCACTGCCGCCCAGAGCGCACAAAGAAGCGTCTTGTATAGCCTGTGAAAGCTGTTCCAGATGCTCTATGTCTCCCTCTTCGCCCTCACCTTTAGTTATCTTTTCTAGAATCTGGCGCATACGTTTGACACCCTCACGGCAAGGTACACATTTGCCGCAGGATTCACCCTCAAGGAAGCTCAGGAAGTAACGGGCAATCTCCACCATGCAGTTATCTTCATCCATAACAATCATGGCACCTGAACCCATCATAGAGCCGGCCTTGGTAAGCTCATCAAAGTCCACCGGCAGATCCAGCATACTTTCGGGCAAACAGCCGCCGGAAGGGCCGCCAGTCTGAATAGCTTTGAATTTCTTGCCTTTGGGGATACCACCGCCAATATCATACACAATTTCCCTAAGGGTAATCCCCATGGGAACTTCAATAAGACCAGTGTTGTTGACCTTGCCTACCAGTGAGAATATCTTGGTACCCTTACTGCCAGCAGTGCCTATTTTGTTAAACCAGTCTGCCCCTTTTTCTATAATCAGGGGTATATTCGCCCAAGTCTCTACGTTATTAAGAGTGGTAGGCTTGTCGTATAGACCCTTTTCAGAGGTATGAACATACTTGGCACGGGGTTCGCCAACCTTACCCTCAAGGGAGGCCATAAGGGCGGTAGATTCACCGCAAACAAAAGCTCCGCCGCCTCTGTTTATATGGATTTTCAGGCTAAACCCGCTGCCCAGTATATTTTCACCCAGCAAACCATAATCTTCGGCCTGTTTTATGGCCAGAAGGGCGTGCTTAACCGCCATAGGATATTCATCACGAATGTAAATATACGCCTCGTGCGAGCCAATAGCATAAGCACCGATAATCATGCCTTCTATAACACTATGGGGATTGCCCTCCATAAGGGAACGATCCATAAATGCACCCGGATCACCTTCGTCACAGTTACAGATTACATACTTTACCGGGTCATGGGCTTCCCTGCAGGACTTCCATTTCCAGCCGGTGGGAAAACCGCCGCCACCCCGACCGCGCAGACCGGATTTAATAATTTCTTCCACAATTTCATCAGGCTTCAGGCTGGATATAGCCTTGGCCAGAGATTTATAGCCGCCTACCGCTAGATAGTCCTCTATAGAGGTAGGGTCTATATTGCCGTTGTTGCCAAAAACCAGACGCATCTGTTTTTTGTAAAAAGGCACATCATGTTCATGCACCTTTTTCTCTTTGGTCATGGGATCAACATACAACAATCGTTCTATTACTTCGTTATTCTTTATGGTTTTTTCAATGATTTCAGGTATATCTGAAATTTTTAGACGTTGGTAGAAAATATTCTGGGGGCGGATAACTACCAGCGGACCGCGTTCACAAAAACCATGGCAACCGGTAGTCCTTACCTCAACCTTATCTCCCAAACCGGCTTTAGCCAGTTCTTCTTCAAAGGCATCTGCAACTTTTTTAGCCCCGTAAGCCTGACAACCGGTACCGCAACAAATAGCAATAACCGCCTGCCCCGAATTCCTGCTTTTAAGAATTTCCTGCCTTTTGGCTTCAAGTTCGGTTGCACTGCTAAACTTTTTAATCGCTATATTACTCATTACTGGCATCCCTCAATCAAAGGTTTTACCTTTTCGGTAGTCATATTGCCCACGTACTGGCCATCTACTACAACTACAGGCCCCAAAGCACAAGCACCGACACAGTTTACAGCATCAAGGCTGAATTTCATGTCTTCGGTATTTTCACCTGCACAGCAACCCAGTTTTTCAACCAGTTTATCCAGTATCTTGCTGGCACCGCGTACGTGGCAGGCAGTCCCCATACACACATGAACGGAATGCTTGCCCTTGGGTTTCAGGCTAAAGGCCTTGAAAAAAGTGGCCACACTATAAACCTGACTCATAGGAACACCCAGTCCCTGGCTTACAGCTTCCAGAGCAGGACGGGGCAGATAATTGAACTCTGTCTGGATATCCTGCAGTATGGCTACCAGCATACCTTTGTCTTTGGCATATTTATCCAGAATGTCTTTAACTTTTGGCGCTACTATTTCTCTAGTTTCAGTGCACATGCCGCCCTCTCTGCAATCTTATTGTATTCCAGCTGAACTCTTTCCTGAATAAGGTCCAGAGATTCTTCTGTCAGGTGGCGGAACCGCCGCTGAAGACTAGCGTATTCCTTTAATGGCTTAAGTGCGGGAGTTTCCATGCTCATCTTGTACTCACCATTAACAACCTCGTACAGGGGGAAAACACCGGTTTCAACTGCCAACCGTCCAATCTTTATGGTATCTTCGGTCGCACAGCGCCAGCCGGTAGGACAAACAGACAAACAATGTATATAGGCCGGCCCGTCAGCCGCCAAAGCTTTGCTGACTTTTTCAATCATGTCAAAGGGATAGCTGGGGCAACAGGTGGCCACATACGGGATATTATGGGCAACTGCAATAGCCGGCATATCCTTTTTCCATGAAAACTGGCCTTTGCCTACCTTGCCGGCCGGCGAGGTTGTGGTGGCTGCCCCGAAGGGGGTAGCTGAAGAACGCTGGATACCGGTGTTCATATAGGCTTCATTGTCAAAACAGATATAAGTAAAATTATGGCCGCGCTCCATAGCACCCGAAAGTGCCTGAAGCCCGATATCTACGGTTGCTCCATCACCCCCGATGGCTACAATCTTTATATCCTTGTCTTCTATCCGTTTTTTACGTTTAAGCACCTTGAGCGCCGACTCCACACCGGAGGCAACTGCTGCTGTATTTTCAAACAGCGTATGTATCCAGGGTAAACGCCATGAGGTATAGGGGTACTGGGAGGCGATAATTTCCATACAGCCGGTGGCATTTACTATTATGGTATTTTCATCCATAGCCTTGGTAGCCAGACGGACTGCCAGAGCCTCGCCGCAACCTATGCACCCGCGATGTCCGGGGGCAAATAACTCACGTTTGGGCAGTAGCTTGGGAACAAATACTGAATAGTTCTGCATTATGCCCTCACTCCATATATTTCGTATTCGTTAGGACTGCCTTTTTCAGCAATCGCCAGACCTTTCTTCATGATATCCTCAAAATTGGCAACGGTTATATCCCGTCCACCCAAACCGCCGATAATGCTGACAATCTTGGGTTTTTTCTCCAGAGGATATAGAGCGGCCTTGATTTCGGAACAGACCGGACCACCCGGACCACCTATTGACAAGGCACGATCAAGCACGATGAGGTTTTTGGCATCTTTGACAGCAGTGCGCAACTCCTCAAAGGGGAAGGGGCGCCAAAGCCGAAGCCGAACCAGCCCCACACTCATACCGTCATCACGCATTTTATCAATGGCGGACATGGCAGTCTCTGAAAAACTGCCCATAGTGAACAGCAGGTTTTCAGCACCTTCGGTGCGATAGGTTTCCACCGGTTTGTAAGAACGGCCAAACTGCTTCTCAAAGTCCTGCCAGACTTCCAAAATAACAGCTTTGGATTTTTGAAAATCCTGTTCCTGTGCCCACTTGGCTTCGGTGAAAATCACCGGGGGGGCAAAATCACCCATAGCACGGGGATTATCAGGGTTTAGTGCATACGGATAGTCGTTAACACTAAGGAAAGCATCTACCTGCTTTCTCTCAGGCATCTCAATAGGCTCAATAACATGAGAAAGATGAAAACCGTCCAAGTGAACCATAACAGGTAAGAGCACCCGTTTGTCTTCGCCTATTTTAAATGAACAGATAGTGTTATCAACCACTTCCTGCCCGTTTTCAGTAAATATTTGTATCCAGCCGATATCACGGCAGGACATTACGTCAGAGTGGTCACCCCAAACTGAAAGCGGACCGGAAAGAGCCCTATTGGCAACTGCCATCATAATAGGCAGCCGCATAGAGGAAGCCACATAAAGCACCTCGTGCATAAGCTCAAGCCCTTGCCCGGCAGTTGCGGTAAAAGTGCGGGCACCGGCTGCCGCCGAGCCCAAACAGGCACTCAGGGCTGAATGTTCAGATTCCACCGGTATATATTCAGCATCCAGCTCGCCTTCAGCCACCATCTCGGCCAAATGTTCAACAATATGAGTTTGAGGAGTAATGGGATAAGCAGCAATAACATCAGCATTGCAAAGCCCAACTGCCTCACTCAGGGCAATAGAAACTTCTAAGCCTACTCTGGGCATTATTTCTCCTCCTCATCCTTCATAACAATAGCTCCGGTGGGACATTCATGAGCGCAGATGCCGCAACCCTTGCAATAGAAAAGGTCTGCTTCGAAAAAGCCCTCTTTGGTCTCATTTATGCAACCTTCGGGGCAAAATATATAGCATACGCCGCATTTTATACATTTTTTAAAATTGTGAATAGGTAGTTGGGAACGCCAATCACCGGTCTTGTACTGGCTGGCATTGCCGGGTTCACTGACTATACAGCCGGGTGTCACTTCCTGCCAGGTAATCTGGTTTTCCTGTTTAGCCAACTTTAAGCTCCTTTACAACAGTCTCTTCAAAGGCCTTTTTCATAGCAGCCATATTTTTGGCAGCCAGCTTTCCAAAGCGGTGTTTTAAAGGTTCTTCGAAGGCTTCCATATCCGCCAGACCGGTAGCCTTTATAAGGGCGCCAAGCATGGTTGTATTAACAATATTGACACCTAAGACTTCTTTGGCAATAGCAGTTGCATCAACTGTGGCTACTTTCCAGCGATCACCGTATTGAGAAGCAAAATGTTCCAGAGGCTTTGTGGTGTTGATAATAAGAGTGCCGCCATCTTTAAGACCTGAGATTACATTCCCGATGATAACCAAACTGGGGTCAAGCACCACCACAATATCCGGCTGGTTGATACCTGAACGTTCACGGATGGGATTGTTGTCACTGATACGATTGAAAGATTGAACCGGGGCACCTCTGCGTTCAGGCCCGAAACTGGGGAATGCCTGAGCATACTTTCCCTTACCGATTGCTGCCTGGGCGATAAGCTCAGCTGAGGTTACCGCACCCTGACCGCCACGCCCATGCCATCTGATTTCAATAAAATGTTTCATGTCTATGGTGGTAGTCCTCCCCGCTTTATAAAAGTGCCCCTGGAGAGACTCGAACTCTCGCCACCAGCTTCGGAGGCTGGTGCTCTATCCACTGAGCTACAGAGGCATAATACCCAATTTTACCTTAAGCTATGTTTTTCCTCAAGGAAGCCGTTTGGCGTTAGCTTCAGCTTTTGGTTTAAAGAAAGGTTTTATCATGACAGGCATAACAAGAGTAGTCAAAATACTGACAGCTACCGCAATGCCGAAAAGGTCACGGGTGATAGCCCCGGCAATAAGCCCCGCCCCGGCTACGATAAGTCCCACCTCACCTCTGGGTACCATACCTACGCCTACTATCATGGCACCGTTATGGCTGGTCTTGCCCACGAACCGGGCAGGGAAGTAACAGCCTACAATCTTGCCGATAATGGCCAGTACCACTATAACCAGTGCCGGTACAATAACAGCCCAGACTTCCCTCAAGTCTACCTGCATACCAAGGTAAGCGAAGAAGAACGGGGCGATAAAAAGCATTATAGGGCGGGTCTGGTGGAGTATTTCCTCTTTTTCCATTGTGGAAGCAAACATAAGCCCGGCTACATAGGCACCAACCACCGGGTGCAAATCTACCAGAGTGACCAGATAGGAAACTATCAAACCCACAATCAAAGCCATAACCGGCATAGTGCCGGAAGATTTGAACGGGGTAAGTATATATTTGGATATATATTTGTGACCATATACGCCCAGCAAAAGTATACCCAGCCAGACGGCAAAACCAATAACACCGGTGGTTACGGCACTAAGTGCATTTACACTGCCACTTTGAGCCATGGAAATAACCACAGACAGGATAACCAGACCGATAATATCATCTACCACCGCAGCTACCAGAATGATAGTGCCTTCACGGGAACTGAGTTTGCCCATATCCATCAGGATACGCACCGTAATGCCAATGCTGGTAGCAGTCAATATGGCACCGATAAAGAGCCAGCCGGCCATATGCAAGTCAGGGAAAAAGTACATGGCGCTAAACACACCCAAAGCAAATGGAACAACCACCCCGCCTATGGCCACCATAGCACCGGTAAAGCTGTTTTTTATAAACGAAGTAACGTTGGTTTCTAACCCTGCCACAAACAGCAGCACTACTACCGCTATCTGCGAAATAATTTCCATGGGAGCAAATCCGCTCAGATGTTCACCATTCTGGCTAAACACACCATCAATAAGGGCAAAGTTCATAATAACCGGGTCATTGGCAAAGAGGAATTGACCCAGCAGAAAGGGCGAAATAATAATACCGGCTAAGAGTTCGCCAATAACCGCCGGTTGCTTAAGAAAACGCTCGGCAATAGCTCCGCCCAAACGGGCAACAAGCAAAATAAGACCGAAAGAAAGTATGAATTTAAAATATATTTCTGTTTCCATACCCGCCACTTAAGAATAATTTGACCTATTCTAGCAAAAAAACTGCCGATAATCTAATTTGCTAATTGGTACGGCAAGCTACCCGCGGGAAAATATATTTTGACACAATAAATTATCCTGTATATACATCTACAAACTTTAATTCTGCCCTGCCGGGATAAATTCTTTCCCCTGCCGAAAATATGCATAGTTATGTAAACCTATCTGAATTTTAAGGAATAAACCTCCGCATACATGCAGATATTTACCAGATGAAACTGCCTTTTTAGACTGGGCAAAGCCATTGGTATTTGTACAATATGCCGTACCTTCCAAAGATACTGCCAGACAAATTTGAATTCAGGGCAGGTTTCATTATATTATTACTCCTGCAGGCTTGGATACACTCTTGATTGGCTTTTAATTTTGCTTGTATTCAAGTAAAATATAGCCTCTGGAGAGGTGTCCGAGTGGTTGATGGTGCTGCTCTCGAAAAGCGGTCTCCGTGAAAGCGGAGCGTGGGTTCGAATCCCACCCTCTCCGCCATAGGGCTTAATAAAAGAATACTTACAGATAAGATACGGAGAGGTGCTGGAGTGGTCTATCAGGCACGCCTGGAAAGCGTGTGTCGCCGCAAGGTGACCGTGGGTTCGAATCCCACCTTCTCCGCCATTAAATTTGAACGCTAAAGCCCTCAAATTATGAGGGCTATTTTTTTGCCATTCAGCCAGAATATCCCTTCCATATAAGGTTTTGGTTGTCTGCATATTGTGCCTGTGCTAGAATTCCAAAAGAACAAGATGCAAAACCAAGATAACAACTACGCCATAGGTTTCAGTTATATAAACGGGGTCGGCCGGGTACGCCTGAACCTGCTGGATAACTATTTCGGCAATCTGGAAAATGCCTGGCATGCCGGCAAAGAAGCTCTGATATCAGCCGGACTTGATAACACTCTGGCCGAAAATATTGTGGCTCACCGTCCTAAAATAGACCTCTCTAAAACCCTTGAAACCCTGAAACGGCATGATATACAGACATATGCCCACACGGATAAAGATTATCCTGCCAGCTTAAAGCAAATACATGATTATCCGCCTCTTATTTTTGTAAAAGGAAAGCTTTTACCAGCAGACGAACTGTGTTTGGGTATAGTAGGTACCCGCCAGCCCACGGTATACGGAAAACTGGTAACCGAAGAACTGGCGGAGTCTCTGGCACGAGCCGGCCTAACCATAGTCTCAGGTCTGGCTAGAGGCATAGATACTGTTGCCCATACCACAGCCCTAAAGGCCGGCGGCAGAAGCATTGCAGTTTTTGGTTGCGGGCTGGATATTATTTACCCCTCAGAAAACCATTCACTTGCCCGCCAGATAGCTGAAAACGGAGCGCTTATAAGCGAACATCCGCCCGGAATCCGTCCCCGCCCCGAATTTTTCCCCCGCCGCAACCGTATACTCTCGGGTTTATGCCGCGGCATACTGGTAACCGAGGCTGGAGAAAACAGCGGGGCAGTTATAACCGCAAATTACGCACTTGAACAAAACCGCGAGATTTTTGCCGTTCCGGGGAGTATACTATCACCGTCTTCATTGGGGACTAACCGCCTTATTCAGGAAGGGGCAAAGCTGGTTAGCTCTGTCAAAGACGTACTTGAAGAACTGAATATCAGCCTGTTTTCAGAGGAGAATACTACCGTTGAAATTATACCTGAAAACCAGACTGAAAGCTTGATATTGGGTAAACTTGGCTATGAGCCTGTACATATTGACCAGATTTGCCGTGAGTGCGCTCTGGGTGTAGCCTTGGTCAGTGGCACCCTGGCCATAATGGAACTGAAAGGTCAGGTCCGTTCTACCGGAGGCATGAATTATGTGCGAACCCGGGGAAAAAAGGAAATCTACCAGCTGGAGACGAATTAAGCTGTCATGAAAGAAAAACTTGTTATAGTTGAGTCACCTGCCAAAGCCCGTACTATCAGCAAAATGCTGGGTAAGGACTTTAATATTATGGCCACCATGGGGCATATACGGGATTTGCCTAAAAGTACGCTGGGCGTAGATGTTGAAAACAATTTTACCCCCAAATATGTTTCCCTGAAGGCTAAGGCCAAGATTATAAAGGAACTTAAGGAAGCAGTCAAGAATTCCAAGGCAATATATCTGGCTACCGACCCTGACCGCGAAGGTGAGGCCATTGCCTGGCATATATCCGAAGTCACCAAAGCCAATCTATCCAACCCTAAACGGGTGGTGTTTCACGAAATTACCAAAGAAGCCATAGACAAGGCTTTCAAAAATACCCGTGAACTGGATATGGATCTGGTAAATGCCCAGCAAGCCCGCCGGGTGCTTGACCGGCTGGTGGGTTACAAACTAAGCCCCCTGCTCTGGCGAAAGGTTCAAAGGGGACTTTCAGCCGGACGGGTACAATCTGTCTCCCTGAAAATAATAGTTGACCGTGAACGGGAAATAGAGAAGTTTGTATCTACTGAATACTGGAACATAGAGGCCTTGCTGAGTAAAAAAGTAAAATCAGCCGCCTTCAAAGCCACTCTGGCCGGTTATGTAACCAAAGGCAAACTGGAAATACATAACGAATCTGAAGCTGACCAAATCAAAAAAGAGCTTGAGGTATCTGACTATCAGGTACTAAAAATAAAAAGAAAATCAAACCTCAGACAATCTCCTGCACCCTTTATTACCAGCACTCTCCAGCAGGAAGCCTGGCGGAAACTCCGTTTTTCAGCCAAGCAAACCATGGTCATAGCCCAGCAACTGTATGAAGGCCTGAACGTAGAGGGTGAAGGAGAAGTGGGTCTTATCACCTATATGCGTACTGACTCTACCAATGTGGCACGAACTGCTGTAGCCGAAACCCGTGATTATATAACTGAAAAATACGGCCCTGCCTACCTGCCCAAACAGGCCAGAGTATTCTCAAGCAAAGTTAAGGGAGCACAGGAAGCCCATGAAGCTATCCGCCCTACCCGTATAAATCGCACACCTGATTTTATCAAGAAGAGTTTGTCGGCAGACCAGTTCAAGCTTTACCAGCTTATCTGGCAACGCATGATAGCCAGCCAGATGAGCCCTGCCGTCTTTGACAATACAACTATAGATATAGAGGCCAAGCACCAGCCATCAAAAACCCGCTATCTGCTTAGGACTACCAGCTCGGTAAATACTTTCCCGGGTTTTACTATTGTGTATATAGAGGGCAAGGACGAGGACGAGGAAAAAGAACAATCCAGCCTGCCCCCCATGGAAGAAGGCGAAGAACTGAAGCTGAAAAGTCTGGATGCTACCCAGCACTTTACCCAACCGCCTCCCCGTTATACCGAAGCTACACTAATCAAGGCGCTGGAACAGAACGGTATCGGACGCCCCAGCACTTATGCTCCCACTATTTCCACCATACAGGAACGGGAATATATTACCAAGCTTAAAGGCAGCCTGAAGCCCAGTGAACTGGGGATGCTGGTAAATGACCTGCTGGTAGAGCATTTCCCTGATATTATCGGCATAGATTTTACCGCCGCCATGGAAGCCGAACTGGATAAAATAGCTACCGAAAAACTGGATTGGGTGCCCATTATACGGCGTTTCTACGAACCATTTATAAAAGAAATAGAAGCCGCCAGTGAAAAAATTGAGAAAATTAAGCCACCTGAAGAAGAACTGGACGAACTTTGCCCTGAATGTAATGCCAAACTGGTCATCAAACGGGGACGCTTCGGCAAATTTATTGCCTGCTCACGTTATTCCAAGGAAGATGACGGCTGCCGTTACACCCGCTCATACCAGATAAAAACAGGTGCCAAATGCCCCGACTGCAATTCGGATATAGTTGAGAAATACAGCAAAAAGGGCAAGATATTTTACGGCTGTGCCGGTTACCCGAACTGCAAATTTGTATCTTTCTACAAGCCCTTGACCAAACCTTGCCCGGAATGCGGCGCGCTTATGACCAAGAGCGGCCAGAACTGGGCAAAATGCACCAAGTGCGGTAAACGCAAAAAACTTGAAGATGAAAGCTAAATGCAGGAGAATTTTAACAAATACCTTGAATATCTATCGGTAGAAAAAAACGTTTCACCTTATACCCTTAGAAACTACCGCACAGATTTAATTGGTTTTGTTAATTACCTGATTGAAAAAAAAGTAAGCTCTTTTGACAGGGTTGACCGCTATATCCTGAGGGATTACATGTCAAGCCTGATAGCCAAAGGAATTGTAAAGGGCAGTATTGCCCGTAAACTTTCGGCAGTACGTTCATTTTACCGTTATCTTATGCGGGAAGGCCTTATTCAAAAAAACCCCACCTTAAATGCCTCCAGCCCCCGTCTGGACAAACGCCTGCCGGAGTTTCTGACCGTAACCGAGGTTAACAAACTTCTGCGGGTGCCAGATTCCTCCACCCCCCAAGGACTACGTGACAAAGCTTTTATGGAACTCCTTTACGCCAGCGGCCTGCGTGTCAGCGAGCTGGTTAAACTGGATATAGAAAATATGGACCTGCACAGCCACCAGATACGTGTTTGGGGTAAAGGGTCTAAAGAACGCGTAGTTCTAGCGGGCTTACCTGCCATCCAGTCCATTCAAAACTATCTCAATCTAGGCAGACCTTTGCTAAAAGGCAAGCGGAATACCCCGGCCTTATTCCTGAACCCAACCGGCGGCAGACTGAGCGCCCGCAGTTTTCAGGAAAGGCTGGATAAACTGGCCAAACAGGCAGGCATTGAAAAACACGTCCATCCCCATATGCTGCGCCACACTTTTGCTACTCACCTGCTGGACGGAGGAGCAGACCTTCGGGTGGTACAGGAACTTCTGGGGCACTCTAATCTTTCCACTACCCAGATATATACCCATGTTACCAAAAGCCAAGCCCGTAAAGTCTACATGTCCAGTCATCCGCTGGCCAGACCACAGAATAATATCGCCGGGAGGGAAGACGAATGAGCCAGTCAAACGGACAAAGACTTGCACTCCTAAGAAAACTTATGGCCGAAAATGAACTGGATGGATTGCTTGTATCCAAACCCGAAAACCAGTGTTACCTGTCCGGTTTTTCCGGCGGCGAAGGCCACCTGTTTATTACCCCGACCCAATCTTTTATTGCGGTAGATTTCCGCTATTATGAGCAGGCTGAAAATGAGTCTCCTGATTATACTTTATGTAAAGTTATAAACGGAAGGTCACTCTGGTTGCCCGAACTGTTAAGCTCCGAAAGTATCCGCCGTCTGGGTTTTGAATCTTCCTTTATTACTTTTGAACAATACAGCAAACTAAAAAACACACTCAGCGAAAGCGGTTTAAATGTCTTGCTTGTGGAAACCGCAGATTTAGCAGGAAAACTGCGAAAGATAAAATCCGAAAATGAAATAGACTGCATCAAACAGGCCTCCGCTATTGGAGATGCCGCTTTCTCCGCCCTACCCTCCCTGCTGACACCGGGGATGACCGAAAGGGAACTGGCTTGGGAACTTGAGAAATTTATGAAAAGCCACGGCAGCCAATCCATGCCGTTTGAGGTGATTGCCGCAACCGGGGCAAACTCTGCCCTGCCTCACGCTCAAACCCGCCCTGAAGCGGTGGCTGACGGACAACCCCTGCTGATGGATTATGGGGCAAAGTTCAGCTGGTACGCCAGTGACATGACCAGAACTGTCCTGCCGGGAAAACCGAATAGCCAATTTAAGAAAATATATGATATAGTTCTGGCCGCCCAGCAAACGGCCATAGACCAAATCCACTCCGGAATGACCGGACAAGAGGCTGATGCTATTGCCCGGGAGGTTATCGAAAAAGCCGGGTACGGGGCAAATTTCGGACACAGCCTTGGGCATGGAGTGGGGCTGGAGGTCCACGAGGAACCGCACCTGAGTCCCAGAAGTACAGATATACTTGAAAACGGTATGGTTTTCAGTATTGAGCCGGGCATTTATCTGCCGGGATGGGGCGGTATCCGCATAGAAGATACCTGTATGCTTAAAAATGGTAAAATAGAGTTGCTTTCAAAATCAGATAAACAAAACCCGTATATTTAGAAGAGAAAGGTTTATATGGCCACTGGAAACGAATTAAAAAAGAGTTGTATCATCAAACAGGAAAACGGTCTATTCCAAGTAATAGATATCCAACATGTAAAAATGAAGCACACCGCCTTGCTACGTCTGAAACTGAAAGATATACGGGACGGGCACACTATGGAACAAACCTTTCAATCAGATGAAAAGTTCAATCTGGTAAATCTGGAATACCGCCATATGCAATTTTTATATAATGATGAAAACGTCTACCACTTCATGGATGAAAAAACCTTTGAGCAGATAGCTCTGAATAAAGCCGTACTGGGTGATGCCGTTAACTACCTGCTTGAAAACGGCAGTGTCAGGGTAATGACCTTTCAGGAAGACGCTATAGGTGTTGAACTACCGGCATCCGTCAATCTGAGGATAGCCCATACCGAACCGGGTTTTAAAGGCGATACCGCCGCCACCACTACCAAACCGGCTACTCTGGAAACGGGACTTGTCATACAAGTGCCGTTATTTATAAATACCGAAGACTTAATCAGGGTAGATACCCGCAGCGGCCAATATCTGGGAAAGGCAACCACTTAACAATGTTAAAAGCTGATTTACACGTCCATACAAATTATTCTATGGACTCAAATACCCAACCAAAAGACCTGATAAGCAAATGCGTTGAAAAAGGCATCAACTGCATTTCTTTGTGTGACCATGGCACGGCCGAAGGGGCCTTGATGCTGGCCAAGGAAAGCCCCATAAAAATAATAATCTCAGAGGAAGTGCTGACCCCCCACGGAGAGATTATGGGCATGTTTCTTAAAGAAAGCATACCCAGCGGCATATCAGTAGACGAATGTGTATCCCGCATAAAAGCACAGGGTGCTCTGGTATGCATTCCCCACCCTTATGACGGGCTAAGGGGTTCGGCGCTGATAGATACGGAGCTGGAAAGACTGGCTTCCGAGGGGAAAATAGACGTGCTGGAGGTATTTAATTCCCGCACCCTGCTTAACGGAAGCCTTAAAAAAGCCCGCAAGCTGGCCAAACAGTATGACTTGCCCATGAGCGCCGGCACGGATTCCCATACTTTGCCTGAAATAGGCACTACCTACGTAACCATGCCTGATTTCAATACCCCCAAGGAATTCATAGCCGCCCTCCGGCAGGGACGGATAACCGGCCGCCAGAACCGCATGGTTCGGATACGGGCACTCATACGCAAACTTTCCAAATATATCAAACCGGAGAAATAAGCATGTTTGAACTGGGCTGGTTTTCAACTGCCAGAGGCAAAGGATCCCTCTCCCTTTTGACTGCAGTGCTGGACAGCATCCAAAAGGGAGAGCTTAAGGCAAGGATAAGTTTTGTCTTTTGCAGCCGCGAACCCGGTGAATCAGCCGAGACAGACGCTTTTTTTGAACTGGTAAAAAACTACAAGATACCGCTGGTTACCTTTTCCTACCAGAAATATAAAACACGGGTAAACGGTAATGATGAAATACCCGGCAGCATCCTACCGCAGTGGAGACTGGACTATGACCGCGAGGTCATAAACCGCCTCAAGGAATATAACCCTCAGTTATGCGTACTGGCTGGCTACATGCTGATAATGGGACCGGAAATGTGTAGCCGTTATAACATTATAAATCTGCACCCAGCCACTCCATGGGGACCCAAAGGCACTTGGAAAGAGGTTATCTGGGAGCTTATGCAGCAAAAAGCCGCCGAAACCGGGGCTATGATACATCTGGTAACACCTGAACTGGACAGGGGACCAGTGGTAAGTTACTGCCGTTTCCCAATCCAGACAGATTCCTTAAAGCCTCTTTGGGATAGTATTGCAAAGCGGACGGTAAATGATATTAAAACCGCCGAGGGTGAAGACAACTCCCTTTTCAAAGCTATCCGCCACCAGGGAACTATCCGCGAACTGCCGCTTATAGTCCGCAGTATAAAGGCCATAAGCGAAGGGCGGGTAAATATCCGCAAGGGTCAGGTAACTGATAACTGCGGACAAACTATACCGGGTTATGACCTGAGCGCCGAGATTGACCACCTAATCCAAGGGAGAGAATGACATGACTACTTGTAGTCTTGAGGCTATCGGCTTGGGGGCGGTGCATGTAGATCATATATATACTGTGGAGCAAATACTCCATGACGGCGAATGTGTAGTCACCGAATCTGCCTCATTCCCCGGCGGTTCAGGTGCAAATACTATACATGGGTTATCCCGGCTGGGATTAAAATGCGGCTTCATAGGAGCAGTGGGGAATGACTCTGACGGCAACCTGTTGATTAAAGACTTTGAAAACGCAGGTATAGATAACCAGTACCTGATGGTAACGGACGAAGCCCAAACGGGCTCAGTGGTTTCACTAAGTGAATCTTCCGGGCGCCGCTCAACATATGTAAATCCCGGTGCCAACAATTACCTTAACCTTTCTGATATCAATCTAGAGTACTTAAGCCAAGCCAAGCTGGTTCATATGTCAACTTTCTTCAGCCAGAATGAATTTGCCCTTTGCCATGAAATAGCGGAACGGCTGGCACCGGATGTACTTTTCAGCTTTTCACCCGGAGCCCTCTTTGCCGCCCAGGGGCTGAAAAGGCTTGCTCCCATTCTTTCACGCACAAATGCCCTTTTCACCAACCAACTGGATATAGAGAAAATGACCCAAAAGAATTATCAGCGGGCTACGGATATGTGTATCCGCAGCGGATGTGAACATGTGGTAGTTACTCTGGGAGAGAGCCGCCGTTTTCAACGAAAAGGCAAAATAACCCTCCAGACCTATATACGGGACAAAGACCACGAGTGCCATATGGAGTCAACCGTCAGCCTCAGGAAAGATATCCGTACCGTAGTGGATACAATAGGTGCGGCAGATGCCTTTACCACCGGTTTCCTTTTCGGGCTTATGGGGGATAAACCCATTGAAGAGTGCGGCTTGCTGGGGGATATTTCTGCCCGTTTCTGCATAAGCAAGCTGGGTGCCCGTTCAGGTTTGCCCAATCTGGAAGGGCTAAAAGAACGTTTCGGCATGCACTATTTTACTAACTGATTTCTTACCGCTTGAAGAATAAAAACGCCCCTCTTGCGAAGGGCGTTTTGTCTTTAGATGTAAAACCACCAACTGTTAAATTATTTGTTTTCAGGTTTCTGCAAAATTTCGTCTATTAAACCGTATTCCACCGCCTGCTGGGCACTCAAATAATAGTCACGGTCACTGTCATGGACTATTTTCTCCATGGTCTGGCCGGTATGTTTTACCAGAATATTCCGCAAAATATCCTGCTGGCGCATAATCTCGCGGGCGGCAATTTCAATATCCGAAGCCTGTCCCTGAGCACCACCCATAGCCTGATGCATATGAATGGTAGCATTAGGCAAGGCATAGCGTTTGCCTTTAGCACCGGCACACAGGAGTACAGTTGCCATGGAAGCAGCCACGCCTACGCAAATGGTGGATACCTTGGGGCGTATAAGCTGCATGGTATCGTACATGGCAAGACCGGCAGATATTACCCCGCCGGGGCTGTGTATATATAGACTGATATCCTTGTCCGGGTCTTCCCTGTCAAGAAACAGTAACTGGGCAATAACCAGATTGGCTACCTGATCGTTTATTTGCGAACCCAGAAAGATAATTCTTTCCTTCAGCAATAGAGAATAAATGTCAAAGGCACGTTCTCCTCTGGCACTACTCTCAATAACCATAGGTACTACGTTTTCAGGGCTTATCATTTATCTGCCTCCTCTGTTTTTTCATCTTCATCAGCTTTAGGTTCGACAGCCTCAAGAGCTGGCTGAAGGGCTATTTCATCTATAAAAGCCATAGTTTTACGGGCAGTCAGAAGCTGAATAAGACGGTCTCTGGTTTCCGATTGATTGTAAAGGGCTTTTTCTTCTTCTTTTTTATCACCGGCATCTGTAATCAGTTTTTCAATTTCAGCATCTACTTCTTCATCATTGGGTACCAGATTTTCGGTGGTGGCCAGTTTACCCAACGCCAGCGAAGATGCTACCCGTTGTTCCGCCAGAGGGCGATACCGCTGCTGCATATCCTCCGGTGTCATTTGGGAAAGCATAGCCCGGAATTCTTCGGGGCTTTTTACATTACTCTGCAGACGTTGCAGCTGCTGTTCAATTATCTGGTCCAGCTCTGCTTCCACCATAACTTCCGGATAATCTATTTTACTCATTTTTATCAGGGCTTCAACAATCTGGTCTTCAAACTTGGCCTGAGCCTTGTCATCCTGTCTGTCCTGCATATTTTCCCGAATACGCTGGCGAAGCTCAGACAGAGTGTTAAACTCAGGGTTTAATTCGTGGGCAAATGCATCATTTAGTTCAGGCAGTTTTTCTTCTTTAATTTCACGGACAGTTACCTTAAAAGCGGCTGTTTTACCGGCCAGTTCAGCCCGTGCATGGTCTTCGGGGAAAACTATTGAAAATTCTTTGGGTTCACCCGCAACCATATCTACCAGGCAGTCGCCAAAACCGGGAGCAGGATAAATGGCCTCTTCCCGAACTGAATACTGCATATCCTCACGGTTCAGATAGGGTTCGCCATTAAGGGTGCTTTCAACCTGCATAAGTAGCATGTCACCCATTTTGACAGGACGTTCCGCTGTTTCCCAAGTAGCTCGCTGAT
>NZ_JBAZDW010000003.1:0-52847 GCF_041654235.1 Dehalococcoides sp.
ATAATATTCACTGGATTCCACGTGCCGGGATTCAAGTGTACGGGCATGGGGACACATCGGATGGGGCTGGTTCATGCCGTGTACAACCTGATAACAGTATTTACCCACAAGGTCATTGGGTTTGAGCCCCAGTGCGCTGGCAAAGGCCAGATTTACCCTGATGACCATATGTTTCGGGTCAACTATCGCTATCATGTCTTTAATGGAATCAAAGGTAGTGCGCCATTCTTCAGCGGAATGGGTGAGAGCAGCCTCTGCCTGTTTTCGGGTGGTTATATCATGGGCAATGGTAATGATAGTATCAGTCCCTTTGTATTTAAATAATCTGGCATTTATTTCCACCGGGATTTCATGGTGGTCTTTGTGAATAAATATGCGTTCGGCTTGAACTTTTCCGGTTCGCCGCAGGGATTCTATTGCTTTTATAACCGGGTGTTCACCATTTTCATCACGTTTCGTTATATCAAAAGGCGAGAGTTTTAGCAGTTCTTCCCGGCTGTAACCTAAGAGAGTGCTGGCGGCGTCATTGGCTTCCATAAAGGTCCCGGGTGTCAATTCCCCCTTCGGCTGATGGACCAGAATGGCGTCATTATTGGAATTGAATAGTGCCTGGTATCTTTCTTTGTGCTCTCTGGTTGCTTCTTCGGCCATATAGCGTTCGGTTATATCCTGAATAATGCAGTGGGTTTGTTTAAACTCACCTTTAGGCGTGTAGGCAATTCGGCCTTCAAAGGTAACAATGCTTATTTGCCCGTCTTTTCGTTTCATCTTAAAATCTACATGAGTAGATCCGGCTTTGACAAAAAGCGGGAAATTCTTTTTAAACTTATCTAAATCCTCGGGTGCTACAAATTCGCCAAACCAGTGCCCGATTACCTCTTCTTTCTGGTAGCCCAAAATATCCAGCCAGATTTGGTTGACCTCCACGAAAATCCCGTTTTGGTCAAGAGATTGGTATCCTGCGGGTGATTGTTCGTATAGTTCGCGGTAGTGTTTTTCATTTTCTGCAAGAGATATTTTAATCTGTTCGCGTTCGGTGGAATCTTCCACTTGAGACATTGTGGATATCATTTTGCCGTTGCTGGCGTATAGTGCTGAGTTATACCAGGTGCAGTAAATAACCCGCCTGTCTTTGGTATAGTTGCGATTAAGAAAAACAACTTGGCTGCTGATGCCTTCTTTGAGTGTTTTAATAGTTTGCTCAACAATGGGTGCATCAGGTTCGTAAATTATATTAAGGTCATAGATTGATTTGCCAATAGTTTCGTCAGAGTTCCAGCCGAATATATTAAGAGCCGCACCTTCCCAGCGGGTGATAATAAAATCAGCGTCCCATTCTATGGTTGCCAGAGGTGAATTTTGGGTATGCAGGCGCAATTTTTCGTTACCCTCTCGTATGGTATCCAGAGCCGTTGTTAATTTGCGTTCACTAAGTGACAATTTGGAGATTGTTGAATAATACGATTCCTGGTCAATGAACAACAAACAGACAACCAAACCGGCAAGGGGGAAGATAGTAAGCACCGGAAGTGCAATGTCACTGATGACTGTGGACGAGAGGCCGCCGGGAAGAGCCAACATCAAACTCAGCATTCCGGCATGTACAATAAGGCTGAAGGAGAGTAATAACAGGGGGTTTGTAACTTTGGGATAACGCTGTCTCAGGTAGTAGTAGGCCAGACCGGCCATGGCTGCCCAGACAATCACACTTGAGCCTACAAGTACGCCGTCACCCCCCAGTGAGATTCGGTAAATAATGGCGATAACTGAGGATATTAAGGCTATGACCGGGCCGCCTATAAATGCACCTGCGCTAATGAGTACGGAACGGCCGTCAAAGAAAACCCCGGGTGCCACGCTTACGGCATTCATCATACCCAGTACAGTAGCTGCCCCAATAACCGCACCTAGAATAATTTTACTGTTTCGGGTAAAGTGGCCGCTATGGCGCATTATCAAGTCTATTATGACAACTACAAATATCAGCAGGGCTATATTGTAAAATAAATCGATGTTGATCATATGGTAAATCCTTTATTGGTTCACCCAGAATAATATCGATTAGTCACTGTGAAATACTCTAATTCCATTATACACTCTTTGCTACCTGGCAGTAATGATATCAGCCGGTTTAAGATACTACCCTTTTATATAGAAAGGTTCAGGTGTATGCCCCGCTGTTTTGGCTGGATGTAGCTGGCTGTAGTGGCGAGAGGCTTGTCCTGTGCTCAAATCCTCTCCTTTCTTTTACACGGATATCTTCAGACAGGTTGGGGTTTTTGTCTGATTGTACTTGGGTTTTTGTATGGTAATATTAATACAAGTATTATGGTTTCGGCGGGGAAACTCTTTTAATGATTGATAGCTTGGATACAATCCAGATAGATGCTTTGCCTGTAGGCATTGTGGTTATAGATGTTTTATCCAGAAAAATTGTGAATATAAACAAGGCTGCCCAAAAGCTGATTGGGGCGGAAGCATCTGAGATTATAGGCCATTCCTGTCACAAGTTTATTTGCCCGGCGGCAGAAGGGAAGTGCCCTATACTGGATATGGGGCAATCAGTGGACAATGCCGAAAGGCAACTGCTGACCAGCAGCGGCAAGCTGATTACCATTTTAAAAACCGCCAACAAGGTAACCATAAACGGACAGATGTTTCTGTATGAAGTATTGCAGGATGTAACTGATCCGGTTAATCTTCGTAAACAACTTCAGATACAGGTAGCGGAGCGTACAAAAGAGCTGGCCGAAATAAACAGCAAGCTGGTTCGGGAAATAAAGAACCATGAGAAAACAGAACTGAAATTAAACGAACTGTTTACCCGGTATTCCATGTTTTTCAATAACTGCAATGATGGTTTAACTCTGATTGATTTTTCAGGTTCAATACCACCCGGTAAATATATTGAAGTAAATAAAGCCTTTTGCCAGATGGTAAATTACTCACGGGAGGAGCTTCTTCAGTTAACACCGCTTGACCTTACCGCTCCGGATATGAAAGATTATGCGCTGGCGAATACAAAGCTGGTGCTGGAGTCTGAATATGCGGTACTCCGTTTCCCGAACGTGTATATTACCAAAGATGGCAGAAGGCTGGATTGCGAAATAAATGCCAGCTTTGTTTATTTAGCCGGCAGGGAAGTGGCGGTGGTAGTTTACCGTGATATTTCAGAGACCAAGCGATTGGAACAGAGCCTTCGGGAAGCATATGAAAGTGAACTCCAAGCTCATGCAGAGGTTGAAGACCAGCTGAACCAGCGCAATTACTTTATGCGGGCACTGGTGCATGAACTCAAAACACCCCTGACACCCCTGCTGGCATCCAGTGAATATTTGGTATCCGAGCTTTCGGATAGTACCTTGCTCGGGTACGCCAGAAATATGCAAAACGGGGCTATCAATCTGAATAACAAGATTGATGACCTTATGAACTTGGCAAAGGGAGAAATCGGCCAGCTGCAAATAGACCCTGAGTATGCCGATATAAGAAAAGTAATTGGTGACTGTATAGATTACCTTCAGCCTCAGGCCCAGAAGATGCAAAAGCGGATAGTACTGAATTTTGACGGGGATATTCCCTTGACCTTATTTGATAAAACAATGATCCATCAGGTGGTGCTTAACCTGCTTAGCAACTCGCTTAAATTTTCACGTATTGGCAGTGAAATTTGTATTGCGGCCCTGAAATCAGGGGATAATATAAGGGTTTCGGTCAAAGACCAGGGTACGGGTATACCAAAGGGCAAACAGCAGGGGATTTTCACCCCTTACTATCGCATCAAGACCAAAAGGGACAGGTACGGCGGTTTGGGTTTGGGATTAGCCCTTTCCAAGATGATTGTGGAACTGCACCGGGGCGAGATATGGTTTACCAGCGAATATGGCCACGGCAGTACTTTTTACTTTACATTGCCGATAAGGAGCGAATGGGATGAAGACACTGATAATAGAGGATGATTTATCCATAATTGATCTGGTGGCCCTCACCTTTTCGGTAGCCTGGCCGGATATCCAGACAGTCAGAACCCAGCTGGGCAAAGAGGGCATAGAGCTGGCTGAAACTGAAGCACCGGATTTTATCATACTTGACCTTGGTCTGCCGGATATGAGCGGAGTAGAAGTCCTGCAGGAAATACGCAGTTTTTCCAAAGTGCCTATCATCGTGCTGACTGTGAAAAAAGACGAAATGGATGTGGTTGTAGCGCTCAGCAAAGGTGCTGATGAGTTTATCAGTAAACCCTTCCGCCAGATGGAGCTAATCTCCAGAGTAAAAAATGTTTTGAGGCGTTCACACCCTTCGGAGGGTGAAGTATATGCTATGGGCAATCTGACCTACTATCCCGCCCTGAACAAAATAGAATCCAACGGCCGTGAGCTTAAACTTTCGCCTACTGAGAATATTATATTCCTTCATCTGGCTAATCAACGGCCAAATTATGTCACCTACCGGAGTCTTGCTTCGGTTATCTGGGGTGACGAGTATCCGGGTTGCCATAAGGCTATCAGGGTACTCGTTAACCAATTGAGGGAAAAACTGGCGTTAGTTCTGAACCAGCCTGATTTGATAGTAACCAAGTACGGGTTAGGTTACTATCTTGGTAATGGCTGAATGCCCGCTTTAAAGCCTATTCCCCCGGTTTTACCCATGCAATACTTCGGTTTTATCTCCATATAAGTAAATTCTAATGCATTTATAAGTAAACTCTTATTTTTTCGGGCATTCGTTTATGCGAATGCTTACTTGTGTTCCCTTATTATTTAACTGTCATTCAGAGCCAAGTTTATTGGCTTTTCTCACGTGTACAAATGTCTTTATCCGCTGTGT
The DNA here is from genome assembly GCF_041654235.1 of Dehalococcoides sp. NCBI lineage: Bacteria > Bacillati > Chloroflexota > Dehalococcoidia > Dehalococcoidales > Dehalococcoidaceae > Dehalococcoides > Dehalococcoides sp. The sequence continues at coordinate 4,828 of NZ_JBAZDW010000003.1, forward strand.
TTGATTAAAAACTGAAAGGAGGAGGCAGAAACCCAAAACAGAAGTGAATACATTCCTGCCAAGTAATCATTAGAGGAGGAAAACATGTTGAATTTTCACAGTACACTTACCCGTAAGGATTTCCTGAAAGGAATAGGTCTGGCTGGAGCTGGATTGGGTGCCGCATCAGCTGTAACCCCCATGTTTCATGACCTTGATGAACTCGTAGCTTCAACACCCAGTACCCGCAATTTACCCTGGTTTGTTAAAGAGAGGGAGCATGGTGACCCTACCACCCCTATAGACTGGAGTATGATTCAAAGACGCCCTTACACTTGGGCGCGCATGGATCCCAGTCTACCGGTGTATGATAACCTGAAGGCCATCGGTGCGCCTGTGACCAGATGGCTGGACTGGGCTGACAAAAAGGCCGAAGATGAAATACTCTTTGCCAAAGCCCGTGAGGAATTCCCCGGTTTTGAACCGGGCATAGATGGTTTTGGAGATCTCAGAACCACTGCTCTCACCCATGCATCTGAAATGTTTGCCTTCGGGCAGTTTCCTCAAAAGATGAATCTGGGTGGCAATATGGTAGATCTGGTACCTGCAATCAGAGCCGCAGGCGGATATCTGGGTAGTACAGACAGTTATGCCGGCCCTAAAATAGTTCATACTCCGGAAGAAATGGGCGGCACCAAGTATCAGGGTACTCCCGAAGATAACCTCCGAACCCTGAAAGCCGGTATCCGCTACTTCGGCGGTGAAGACGTAGGTGCTCTGGAACTTGATGACAACCTTAAGAAATTAATCTTTACCGTTGACCAGTACGGGAAAACCCTTGAATTCGGGGACGTTGAGGAATGTGTAGAGACTCCCCGGCAGGTTATCATTCCTAACAAGTGCAAATATATTTTCCTGTGGACTATGCGTCAGCCATACGAATGGACCCGCCGCCAGTCCGGCAGGTTTGAAGGTGCGGCTACCGAAACCAGTTACGAACGGGCCTACAATACCAAAGCCCACTTCCAGGATTTTGCCCGCGGTTTGGGTTACCAGATGATAAGTGCCGGCAACAACAGCCTTTCTCCGGCTGGTGCCTGGGCAGTTCTGGGCGGCTTGGGTGAACTGTCCCGTGCTTCATATGTAAACCACCCGCTTTATGGCATTACTGTCAGAGTTACCTGGGGTTTCCTGACCGATATGCCACTTCCTCCCAGCCGCCCCATTGATTTTGGTGCCCGCAAGTTCTGTGAAACCTGCGGTATCTGTGCCGAGGCTTGTCCTTTCGGCGCTATCAACCCCGGTGAGCCCACCTGGAAAGATGATAATGCTTTCGGCAATGCTGGTTTCCTGGGCTGGCGCTGTGACTATACCAAGTGCCCCCACTGCCCCATCTGCCAGGGTACCTGTCCCTTCAATTCCCACCCCGGTTCGTTCATACACGACATAGTCAAGGGGACTGTTTCCACCACACCTGTATTTAACAGCTTTTTCAAGAATATGGAGAAGTCCTTCAAGTACGGACGGAAGAACCCTGCTACTTGGTGGGATGAAGTGGATGACTATCCTTACGGGGTCGATACCAGTTACTAAGAACAACTTTGGTATAGGAGATAAATAAAATGATTTATTGGATTGGCGTACTTTCGGGCGTAGGTTTAGCCCTTTTGGTAAACTGGCTCAAGAAAAAGACAACTGTCAGGTGGTATGAATGGCTGATAGGTGCACTGGGATTGCTGTCAGGTATTGGTGCAATCCAGCATTACTTCGGGTCTCTGGTTGAAAATGAACCCGAATCAGCCTGGATGGGCTTCCTGGTGTTTTTCATCCTGGCCGTAGTCTTATTGGCTACCTCCTGGGCGCTGTTAAGGCGTCACCCGCAATCTGGTTAATACCATTATTTGTGATAAGGGGGGATACTTTAGGGTATCCCCCCTTAGTTTAATATCTGACCCGGAGAAGAAATATGCAAGAGCCTCGCTCATTTATACATGGTCTTTCTTCCAGCGATGTTTCAAATTACCGTGCCCTGACGGCTGAATATGAAAAGTATTGCCGTGAGCAGATTGCCAAGCACTTCATGGCTTCCAAGTTCAACTTCAAAAAGTGCCAGTGCTGCGGATATTGCTGTATGTGTTATCCGTGTATGCCCCGCCCGGATGAGATACCCCCGGTAGCCAAATATCTGGCTATTTCGCTGAAAGAGCTGATTGACAGGTATATGGTGGCAGATACGGCAGACTGCCAGACCTTTTTTCTCAGGTGGGCTAAGGAAGGGCAGGAAGATATAACCGGTGCCCGCATACCGCCCAGGCGCACTTATGATAAGGGTTACTGTATTTTCTTTGATAAAGAGAAGAAAGGCTGCCGGATTCACCCGGCCAGACCGGACGAAGCCAAGATAATAAAATGCTGGGATGACCGCCAGAGCCGGGATAAGAAACTCTGGGGTATGAGTGCCTGGACGCAAGATGATATCTACCGGTTTTTACCGGACTTCAGCAAAGAATACTTCAGGAATTCCGGTGATACCAGGATATAGATATATGAAATCTGTCAGGTTTATAAATATAGGGTTAATGCCGGTACTACTTAGCGGGATAATGCTGTTTGGAAGTGGCTGCGGTGATACAGCTAAAGATACCGAGACAGTTCCCTACACACTGGATTACGCCAAGATATTTAATGCCTATACTTCATCTGCCATAGATGGTGAAGGCATAGCAGCAGACCGCTGTGATACGTTTACTTCCGATATACCGGTTATATATTTCAGCTGGCAGCCGCGTTCACTGGATGTGTGTTGTGCCGCAACCAGTGTGGTCTGGTTTTTTGAGGGAGAGGAGATATCAAGTATATCGCTTATTGATTCCTCTACCTGTGTGCATACGGCCTCTCTGGAAAGACCCGAAGGCGGATTTTTAAAAGGTAATTATCAGGTAGTGCTTTACATAGGCATAAGCGAATACTTTAAGCTGGACTTTACAGTGATGTAGTTTAGTGGATTTAATTGCGTTTAATCTCCCCTCCAAATTTCTACGTTCAAATGCCCCGCCCTATCAATTTCAAGTCACATTAGTTGCTTTGGCGAAGATCGGGGGGAGGGTTGGTCTCTGTCGAAACACGGAAACTGGTGTTTGTTAATAAGCCGATTAAGTGCGAATGATTTACCCCGCTCCTTTTCCAGTCTGACATGAAACGGGACTCATTTTAGGGGGGCAGGTCAAGGGCTGCTTCTGCTGATTAGTCATATCTTGTCTTAAATAGGCGGTACAATTCAATTCTGTAATCAAAAACGAGTATAAGGGAAATACTACAAATCAATTGTGTCTTTTATCTTTAATTTTTTCATACTTGATACCAAAAGTTTCTCCAAAATACCCTTAAACTGGTCAATTTCCTTTTCGTTCAGATCCTGAAATACTTCTTGGAAAAATTCAGGGTTAAAAGATTCCTCACAAATTTGCCGGCCTTTGTCAGTCAGATTAACTCTTATTCTGTTTTTCCATTCTGAATCCTGCTCCAGAGTAACCAGCCCCCTGCTTTGCATTCGTTTCAAATTTACAGCAATGGTGTGCGGTTCTCTAAGGAGCTGGCGGGATATTTGGATTGGAGTTGGAGCTACGGGACTATTTTTTACAACCATAAGAATAGTTGACTGTTCCGGGCTTATATCCAAACGATGCAGGTTTCGCTTAGAGAGTTTGTAGAGAATATTTCTGGTTCGCATGATTATGCCGAACAACTCAATATTTTTATCTTCAAAATCAAAAAGGAAAAAATTAGACATATTCTTAACTCCTTATGATTCTAATTTTAACTGTTAATTTTCTTATATTCAAACTCACTATCCTATTGACTAAGGTGATATAATTTATCTATATAGTAAAACCACATAGATAAACTGCTTCAAAGGTTTTACAGGCAGCCAAATTTGTGGCTGCCGATGCAGATAAGGAGGTGAAAATAAGCCAAATCAGTTTGGTATTTCCTACCTAAATAATATGAATGGAGTGTAAATATGAATCAATTCCATAGCACAGTAAGCAGACGTGACTTCATGAAGGGCCTTGGTCTTACAGGAGTAACCTTGGGTTCTGCCAGTGCCTTAAGTCCTCAATTTCGTGATCTGGATGAACTTGCGAACTCAGCTAAAGTAGTTAACAAACGTGGTTGGTGGGTCAAGGAAAGAGACTACGGTAATCCCACCATAGAAATAGACTGGAACTTGATGAAACGCCGTGATTTACGCGGTTTTTCAAACTGGGATTATGCAAGTTTGATGATGGCCTTTCCCGGAGGTCCGCCGGCGTTTAAAGCAAACACTCCGAAACAGGCAGCCGCTGTAACCGCAAAAGCAAAGGAAATCTGGCCTGACTATGCAGGTCCGACTATCCGGGATAAGGCTTTATCAAGTTCTTTTTGGGCATCCGCCTACGGTCATTCCGGATATTGCCGCAGTCAAAATCAGCACGGTATGCCAACGGAAATACCTGCACCCCGTCCCAGTGCAATAAACACACCTGCATGGGAGGGAACACCTGAAGAAAATGCAGCCATGCTCAGGGCTGTTTTCAGTCTTGTCGGGTTGGGGCCGGTAATAGGCACTACTATGCTGGACGAAAAATCCCAAAACTTTATCTGGGAGTATTCCGGTGTAAGCTGGACAGGTGATGAATCCGTTCCAGGCAATAAGCATATTGTTTTGGATTCAGGTATAACCGAATCCTATGTGGATGCGACCAGTTTCCACATCCCCACTTCGCAAAAGTACGTCATCGCAACTCACAATATTTCATGTGACGGGTTTCTGCGCCGCTCTATGGCGGGTGCAGGTTTTTCCAGCACCGAAGAAATGTCTTATGTCCGGGTTGCCTATGCAAAGAGTATTGTGGAGCAGTTTATCCGCGGGTTAGGGTACAACGTAACCTACGGGCATGATCTGCAATCAGCTGTGGCTTGGGATATGTGGAGCGGTGTTGGTGAACATTGCCGTATGGGTCAGGTTATCGGTTCTCCTGAGTATGGCGGTTTGCTGCGCACCCACGCTGTTTTTTATACTGATTTGCCGTTGCCGGTAACCAATCCGATAGATGCCGGGTTCGTCAAATTCTGCGAAACCTGCGGTATCTGTGCTGAAACCTGCCCTGTAGGTGCAATACAGGAACGTGGTATTGATCGTAGCTGGGATAATAATTGCGGCCAGAGCTGGGCTGATGACAAACAGGCCGGCGGCAGCAAGGTAATGTATAACATTCCCGGTTATAAAGGCTGGCGTTGCAACCTGTTCAGCTGTGCATTTACGCCTTGTGCCAGCGCCTGTAAGAGTAACTGCCCGTTCAACGCCATTGGCGACGGAAGCTTTGTACACAGCATAGTAAAATCAACTGTTGCCACCAGCCCGATATTTAATAGCTTCTTTACCAGCATGGAGGGTGTTCTGCACTATGGCAAGCAGGATAAAGATCCCGCATCATGGTGGAATAGCCCTGATGAATGGTTTATCTATGGCACTCATCCCAATCTGTTGAGACAGTAAGCTACTTAAAAAAAGGAGAAAATTGATATGGAGTATTTCATACCCCTTATGCTGGTCGGGGCTGTTGTTGCAGCGGCTCTTTTCGGTATTACCAACTGGCTGCGTAATCGGAATCTAAAGGTAAGCTGGTACGAATGGCTGATAGGCGGCATAGGATTTGCTCTGCTTCTACTGGCTATCCAGCACTTTTTTGGAGCTATGGAAGAGATCTTCCCGTTTGCAGCTTGGATGGGGCTTGCGATTATAGGTGTACCAGCCTTGATACTTATGCTGGTTGCCTGGCAGCTGGTAGCCAGAAGAGCTAAACAATCCTAGTTTAGGCAAATTGTATTCGGTATTTTGAGGGAGGGGAAGCTAAGCTTCCCCTCTCGTTTTATTTATCTCAGTGAGATAAGGATTTATGAAAATTTGGACGGGGAGTCCGAATTCTTACATACAAATGCCCCGCCCTATCAATTTCAAGTCACATTAGTTGCTTTGGCGAAGATCGGGGGGAGGGTTGGTCCCTCCTTGAAACAGAAGACTGGAGTGGATCTCTACAGATAATTCATTTTTTAGTCTAGCGTGAAACTGGTGGCACCAATGGGGGGCGGGCATTAATCAATCTAAATATAATAATATAAATGTATACAATATCTATCGTAAGTACAAAGAAGGGAATATAATAACCAAAAGTAACTTTAAGGAGCATTATGGCTGATATTAAAGGTTATATTATTGCTGCCAAAAACAACATTTCATCTCCAAATATTAAATATGGTGTAGTATTTCTTGCTGATAGAATGCTGTTCATCAAGATAGATCAGTCAATGCTGACAGAAGTTTTATCAAGTGAGAAATGGTTACAACTGATTATTTTCGGGGCAATGTTTGGGGCATCAGGCAGCATAATTGGTGCGCTTATTTTTGAAACGCCTGAATGGGCATTGCTTGGGCTAGCTATCGGGGCTTTGGTCGGGGTGTTTATCGGGAATAAGGTTAGTCAGTATATGAATAAGAAAGAAGGAATAACAGAAAATACAATTTTGCAAAGATTGATTGATTTGTCTCCGGAAGAACTGTTAAAACTGAATAAAAGAAACTTTGAAGTTTTATATGAAAAGATAAGAAGTGCTGATTATACCCGTTCGAATTTCCACCTTTTGTACGTGAATTCCCGAAGTGGAATACTCACACTGAATTTAGAGGGCTTTGAATCAGAAAGATACGATATATCTGCTAAGAGCAGTTTTGATGAAACTTTGGAACTGCTAAGGAAAATGCTTCCATGTAAGGTGTCTAAATGGGAGTATATAGGTATACCTAAAATACCTCTTGCAGTTGATATATTGGCAAAGATGGAGAGAGGAACCCCCAAAGAAAAAATCCTTGATTATATACGTAAAAAAGGCATAAACGAAGCTGATGCGGAAGATTTATTATCTGAGGCATCGACAAACCTTATTGAAATACGGAAAACAGTTAAGGCAGCAAATGCCAAAGTTCTACTACTTATTGGTGTGTGTTTTGCGATTATGATAGGCATTGCGCTTTATACCATTTCCTGACCGATAGCTAAGGGTTTTCCGGTATTTTGAGAATTTATTCAGTTTAATATAATAAGCTTTGGTATAGAGGTGAAAAGGAAGTTGATCCAAGCCTCGGTGAGGGTATCGGGATTCTTCTGGGTGCTGACCTTTGCCACCGCCGGGGTTAAGACCAATGCCATGCGGATAGGCTGTGACGAAGCCAGCGGCATGGAGCGTAACGGCAAGTTTGAGAGGATAGGCACGATTAATGTTATCCTGCTGACCGGCTCAAGCCTTGAGACACCCACTCTTGCTTCGTCGTACATTACCCTGACCGAAGCCAAGAACGTAGCCCTGCAGGAGCTGGATATACGGAGTGCAGCTCACCCAGACTGGCAGGCAACCGGTACGGGTACAGACCAGATAATCACTGTATCAGGCACAGGGGATAAGTACACTTATGCAGGCGGGCATACCAAACTGGGTGAGATGATGGCCAGAGCGACCACCAGAGCCGTCAAACAGGCTTTCAGGAACTGCTGGGGGTACTAAAGGAGTGGGCTAGCGAATGTGAAAATCAGAGTTTTGCTATCACTATAGAACACCAGTTGGTAAAGCCAGGGTATAAACAAGCAGAATTTATCAGAGGTCATTTGAATTGAAATGGATACTCAATTATATCTGTTATTCGTATTTAAAGGGTGTTAGATTTTTTCTCTTCGCTGCAGAAACAATTGAATAATCACGTAACCGGGATATCGATTCTAACAACCCAATCCCATCTTCTTCAGGGATATCTCCCATAATGTCCTTAAATAATTCTTGGCAGATCTTAATAGCCTTTGGGTAGAGTTCCCTTGATTTATCAGTCAGAGAAACCCTTACCATATTTTTTTTAGCTAAATCCTTTGTTTTTAATATGAACCCTTCACGTTCCATACGGCTAAGCAGTGCCGAAATGGAATGGGGTTCATATACGAATCGCTTTGAGAGCCTGTATGGAGTAGATTCTCCGCCCAGATATACTAACTCATGGATAACTGCCCATTTTTCCCGGGTCAAACCGATTTTCCTGAGTTCTTGAGAAAATGATTGCCCTACTATATGTTCAATCTGGGTTATCATTATCCAGAGCAGATGATGCTTCGTTAAATGACTGGATTTATCCATGTTATCTTCCCAATGAATTTTAATCATCTGATAATTCCTAACCGCTATATATTATCATAGAACATACATTTTATATAACTTTTGCTCACTTATTTGTGCGTGTCTAGCCCAGATATGAGACCAAGTTGAGATTGAAACTGTTTTATTTCATCTAATCCAGTCTGATATCTTGGGTCAGGTGAATCCTTCGTCTTCGGGGGGTCTTTGTTAGATTAATCCGAAAGCATACTCATTAATATTCACCGTACCAAATTTAAAAGGTATTGACATCCGTATTTGCAGGCCATAAACTATCAATATAAAGATAGTCTTAGTAGATAATCTCATTATATACTATTAATAGCTGATTATAAATACCGGAGGTGGGAAAATTAAAATAGCAAACTGACAATGTATCGTTAAACATTCACAATATTAAACTAGATTTCCAGTAGAATAAACCTTTTTAAGCACAATATTAACCTGTTTCTACACTTTTGTATGTTAAATTTAATTATTAAAAATCTTGAATCTTCCCGGCATTTTCAAAACTAATATTAGGATAACAGGAAGGAGTACCAGATAATCATGTGGACGACAAAATAAAGCTAATGACTACATGCTAATTTTATGTATCCCCCCGACATGCGGACTGATAGCTTTGCTTATTCCGTATTGGAGATTAATCTGAGATAAGGAAAATCAGCATGCAATGAAAATATTAATAATGTGCGGTGATCCCCAAGTATTAAAAGACCTGGTGTTGTGCCTCAAAATCCGTTACCAAAATCTGGAATACACAGTATCTGACAATATTACCGAAGGGACAGGGTTAATTGAAACACTATCGCCTGACCTTATCATTCTGGATTCCTATTTATTGGATTCAACAACCCAAAATATAATTATTAGTATTCGTGAATTCTCTGATATACCCATTATTATCCTTAATACGATTGGAGAAATCGGTAGTAAAGTCCAGTTTTTGGAAGATGGGGCAGATGAATGTATAGAAAAGCCAATTAACGGTATTGAGTGTCAAGCGGTTACCAATGCGCTTTTACGTCGTAATATGAATCTGGGATTTAAAGCTGAAAGCACCATCCCTATCAGCAATGGTCTGGAAGTAAATTTTAACAGGCGGGAACTTACTCAATCCGGTATCCCTGTTCATCTGACACCTATTGAATTTAGCTTATTAGCCCTGCTTGCTAGAAACAGCGGGCAGGTGCTCACCTACAGGATGCTATTAGAAAAGGTATGGGGAACAGAATATAGCGGAGATTTGAATCTCTTGAAAAAGCATATCCATAACCTGAGAGCCAAAATAGAGGTAAACCCGGAATATCCTAAAATTATTGTTACTGAAAGAGGATTAGGTTACAGCCTGATAAGGCAATTCTAATCTGGTATATTTCCCATTGGATCAAGTAGGTGAATTATTGATTGATACCTAAATTATATCGTCATAAGTTCACTAAATTAAACCGAATCTTCATTAAATATACTCACAAAAAGTATAGTCTCCACCTGTTTCGATACCTTGGCGTGATATGGTTTTGAAATAGGTTGGAGTTTGAAGATGGCAAAAGAATGTATCCTTTTAATAGATGATATAACTGACACAACTGCTATTGTTTCTTTGCTAAAAGCCGCTGAGTATCAAATTATTCTGGCCAAAAATGAAACTGACGGGCTTAAAAAAGCTTCTCAATTTCATGCGGATTTAGTAATAGTAAATCAGACTCATATCAAATTACTTCAACACGAATTATCACTTCTGATAAGGCAATTATCCTATATGCCAATACTGGTACTGGGGAGCCAAAATGAAGCTGCTGAAATTCTTGAACTTGGAGCAGATTCATTTATATCTTCACCCCCTAATCCAAGAGAGCTAAAAGCCAGGATAAATTCTATTCTCCGACCTAAACGTAAATTACCACCACATAAGATAGATGGCAGCAATAACGAAAGTAATAGCAATACGCTTAATCTCAAAACCTCATATAAGCTCACTCCTACCGAAAACCGGCTTGATTCTTGCTTAAAACAAAATCAAGGGCACTTAATAGAATACCAAAGCCTTATAAATGCAATATGGGGTGAAGATAAGATTAGGCTGGATACACTGCACTATTATATGCGACGGCTTAAGTCTAAAGTATCTTTTCCCCGGATTATTCAACAAAGGGGTATAGGTTATCTGCTCGATAGAAGTTAGTTTGTATGTTAGGAGGTGAACTTAAAAATGACGTTCGGGAGAGACCGGAAAATACCCTAGAGCCAGCTAAAAACAAGTAAAATAAGGAGAAGTCTGTATGTCAAAGCTTCACAGTACACTATCACGACGTGACTTTATGAAAGGCCTGGGTCTGGCCGGAGCCGGACTGGGCGCGGTTGCCGCATCAGCACCGGTATTTCATGACGTGGATGAATTAACATCCCTGGGTTCAAATGTTAATAGATACCCTTGGTATGTTAAAGAGAGGGAATTTAAGAATCCGACAGTAGAAATTGATTGGAACGTGCTGTCTCGTCAAAACGCCAACAATTTTAAATCCCATGCCAAGCCTACCCCGGCTGATTATGATGCGGCTGGTGTGGTTGGTCGCTATATGTACGACCTGGAAACACCTGCAGAAGCCTTGATCCTCTATGACTATTGTGAAAAAGAATTCCCCGGCTGGGACAAAGGTTGGGGCGGTTCAGGAGATGTTCGCACTACCGCTTTGGATAATGCCTGCAAATTTATGATGATGGGTATGTGGCCGGGAGATATGTATCAGGGCGGCAAACGCATAAACGTTCGCAATGCTATCATCGCCGCCGGCGGTACCGGTTCTTACAGTTCATTCCTGGGGCCGCAGTGTTTCTCAATCCGCCCGCAGGATGTGGGTGCTTCCCGTTGGCAGGGTACGCCGGAAGAGAACTACAAAACCGTGCGGAATGCCTTCCGTTTCCTGGGTGCCCAGGATGTAGGCTGTGCTGAAATAGACAGCGATACTGTTAAATTCTTCCACAGGGCCAAAGGCGGTGCCAGTGGCATGTTTGCCGGGCAGGGAGATGCAGGCGGTAAACAGGTTGCGTTCAAAGACATAGATGTACCCTACGAAACAGGCGACGAGTATGCCATACCCAACAAATGCAAATATATTATTACCTTTACTGCCCGCCAGAGTTTTGAAGGTACCCGCCGTCAGGCCGGCATTACAGAAGGTTTTGCGGTCTGGTATTCTTATGCCCGCTATATAAAGATGATGTGCCATATGCAGGAGTTTATTCGTGGCCTTGGTTACGATTGTCTGAATATGAGCGGTTTGTGTTTCTCAAATCCTCTGTCAGCCATAACCGGTTTGGGTGAGCATGGGCGGATGTCTTCTCCGACTATTCACCCCAAAAACGGCACTACTAACCGGGCCAATGGTTGGGCCTTCCTTACCGATATGCCTATAGCTCCCACCAAGCCCATAGACTTTGGGGCATACAAATTCTGTGAGACCTGCGGTATCTGTGCAGATTCCTGTCCCTTTGGCATTATCCAGAAGGGGCCTTCTACTTGGGAAAACCCTGATGCTGCCGGTAACGGTTTGGCGCAGGGTCAGTTTAGAGGTTGGCGTACTGACAATGTAAAATGTCCGCATTGTCCCACCTGTCAGGGTACCTGTCCCTTTAACTCCACATCGGAGTCCTTTATCCATGATATGGTCAAAGTTACTACTACCAATCTTCCCCTGTTTAACGGGTTCTTTGCCAACATGGAAAGGTTTATGGAATATGGCCGGAAACCGCAGTGGGAGTTCTGGGATATAGAACAGCCCACCTATGGTTTTGATACCACGGCCTAGTAAAGTGAAAGGATAAGAATATGTATTTTATAGGTTTAGCTGTTGGAGCTGTATTTGCCCTGTCTATTTACTGGCTCATCAAGCAAAATAAGAAGATTACCTGGTGGCAATGGCTGATTGCCCTTATCGCTACGATTGCCCTATTTGCGGCAGTCCAGCATTTCTACGGCTCGCTGGCCGAAAATGATACCAAAGCTGCTTGGGTAGGCATGGGTATCTTTGGCATTATTGCAGTGATTTTAGGAGTGGTTGACTGGCGTCTGATAGCCGGAAACAAAGAAAAAGTTTAATCAAAAGTCTTTCGGGTTCAATAAGCGGGGGTATTAATACCCCCGCTTATTTATTTGTAAAAAATGTAGCTTAGACACTGAGGCAAGAGTTTATCAGATACCTCGAACTCCCCGTCTAACTATTTACGTACAAATGGCCTGTCCTATTAAAGGCAAGCCACATTATTAACTTTGGTGGAGACGGGGGGAGGGTTGATCCCTCCTTGAAACGCGGAAACTAGAGTTTGCGAAAGGTTGATTGGTATTAATCCAGTATATTTGATGAAGTAAAGTTATCGCTGGGGATTAGAAGTAGGGATTGTGGTCAAGAATATTTTTATTATCGACTTCAATAATAGAGACATCTCATCCACCATTGGGGGGAAAAGATTGGATCAATACGCTGCGTTGATCTTTTTATAATCGGTTAGTATATTTTCTCTCGATCTTTTGTATGGTATTTGTATAGTCTAAAAAAATACGTAGCAAGTAATCGATGCTTACATTTTGGTGAGAGGTATCACGGATGGGGGGGCAGGTCAGAATAGGCTTTGCACTCCATGCATAGCAGAAAATATTATGCTTCTATTCTAAACTAAGTCTGCTTATGACCATTGCCAGTTTCATTCGGTTATCAACATGCAGTTTATTCATAATATTTTTAAGGCTCTTTTTTACGGTAACATCAGATAATCCCAGTTCATGAGCGATGGCTTTGTTGGTATTGCCTTTCAGCAGGAATTTAATTATCTCTTTTTCCCGGGGCGTGAAGTTGGGAATAGCCATAGCGGTGTCTATACTTGTGGTTGAGGAGTAATGTGATATCGCCAGACTGTCATAGGTGTTTTTCAACAGTTCCATGGGCCAAACGCTATGACCGTCAAAAGTCAGGCGGATGGAATTTACAATCACTCTGCCGGGGCTTTCTTTGGATAAAAGACCCGCTGCCCCATTTTCTATTGCCTTGGATAAATAAAACTCATTGTGAAAGCCTGTAATCATAATGAATGGTATTTCAAATCCTGCCTGACAGCTTTGTTTTATCAGGTCAAAACCGCTTTCGTCTCCAAGGCGTATATCCGCCAGTACAACATCCGGGTTTAGTTTTTTTATCAGGGTCAAAGCGGAATCCAGATTTGTAGCACACCCTACTATTTCCATGTCCGGTTCGTCAGAAACAATATTTACCAGCCCCTGGCAAACTATGTCATGGTCATCGCATATCAGTACTTTTATCTTTTTCTCAAGCATGATTTTTGTACCCCACCGAAAACGGGATAAAAGCTTCAATAGATGTACCCTTGTCTAGCTCACTTTCAATATTAAAACTGCCGTTCATCAGTTCGGCCCGTCTACGCATGCTCTTAAGCCCGCCAAACTTGCCTGATTGCAGAACTTTATATGGGTTGAACCCGTACCCGTTATCAATCACCACCAGCCTCACACCGTCTTCCACCAATTTCAGTATAACATCAATATGACTGGCCTTGGAATGTCTCTGGGCGTTCCACACAGCCTCATGAAATATCCGGTAGATTACCTCGGCAATGGGCTTGGATATCTTGTCAACCTTATCTGTTATCAATTCGGTGGAGATACCGTTTGGTTTTAATGCATTCAGCTCCTCTGTGATAACCGATACTAAGCCGCCTTCTGATAAAACAGACGGATATAGCTGTTTGGTTATCAAGCGGCATTCTGCGATGGTTTTTAATATAATATCGTTGATTTCGGTCAGGGATTTACGGGTTTTTTCTGAATTCGTATCATCCTGTTTGGCATTTTCAACCAGTTGGCATGATCTCATTAGAAGCTGGATTACTCGGTCATGCACTTCACAGGCAATCAGTTCTCTTTCGTTTTCTTGGGAACTTACATAGGCTGAAGCGAGCTCTTTTAGCCGGATTTTATTGCTTTTGAATTCCCGCTCAAGTTTATATTGGTCAGTGATATCCATTACGATAATCCCCAAGCCATCTCGTACAGGGAAACGCATTGAATTTATATATTTGTTTCCCCCTGCAGTTGGCCAAGCCTTGATATTGAGGCTTATCTTGGGTATGCCAGTCTTCAGTACCTGTTTATAGCTATGTATATGAATGGGGGGTATACCGGGGGCAATATCTATTATGTTTTTGTTCAGGACTTCTGCACGGGACTTTTTACCCAGCAATTGAATCCCTTTGGTATTTGCCTCGATGACCCTTAGATTTTTATCCAGTAGATAAAAGGCAATCGGAGCTGCATCCAGCAGTTCCTTAGCGCAGTCATCTAAAATAGGCGGACTAGCACTATTATCTGTGTCAATGTTGCTTTCTTCTCTCAGCATAAACCAACCTAACTAATAATATTATACTCGAAAATAATAGCTTTGGTAGATACCGCTGTAAATCCGCTTTAACAACTAATATGCTTATTTCTGTCTACGCATTTTGGGTGCACCTGTCGGGCAAAGTGAGTACCTAAAAGTCCAGTAAAGATACGTGTTCTGTACAATTACGCAATAGATTGGGGAGTGTTAGCCTAAGTTGCCAATGGAATCGGGATCATACCTTTAGGGTTGCTCATCTTTTTAATGGGTGAGTATTCTATCCGTCTGAATAAACCGGTGGCCTATTAGACAGGCCGCCTGAAAGGTGGGTGGTCAAAGCATATAAGATTGGCAACCAATCTATTCTCGCCTTCCTCGGTACAATTTATCAGAATCCTTGTTAGTATCAAATATATGTTCAGGAGGTAATACACATGCATAGTTTTCATTCAACAGTAAGCAGAAGAGATTTTATGAAAACTCTCGGTTTGGCTAGTGCCGGTATTGGTGCAACGGCAGCAATATCCCCGGTGTTTCATGACATGGATGAAGTTATAGCGTCTCCTACCGCAGGTTGGAAGCGGGCCTGGTTTGTAAAAGAAGTTGATGAGCCCACTTTGGAGATTGATTGGAATCAGATCCACAGGATGGACAGACGCGGGCAACCCGGCCGTGATGTAATGGCCGGCAGGTCAGACGGATATTACAGTTACTATCTGGAAATTGAAGAATTTGTTAAGAAAGAATTTCCTGACTGGAAAGGTACTACTCTGCGTGACCGTGCCCTTAACGAAGCCTGGTACTCTACCTGGATGGGTACCCAAACTGTCAGAACCCCTGCACCTACACCTGACCAACTTTCCGGCAACACCTCAATAGGTCCTATGCCTAAATGGCAAGGTACCCCGGAGGAAAACCTGCGTACCATTCGTGCTGCTTTCCGCAGCTTTGGTGTTAGCTCTGTAACTGTTGCTCCGGTGGATGAAAAGACTCGTAAATTGTTTTACTCTTATGTGGGAAAGCAAAAAGTTACGTTTGAGGATATAGATTTATTTGAGTCAACTGCGGACAGATTTGCTATTCCCAACAATTGTCAGTGGGTAATTCACTGGACAAACTTGCAGGATACCGAGCTTACCTCCCGCATGCCAAGCCATGTGGGCAGGGCGGGTTTCCCCATGGCTTATACCCATGTAAAGAGGATAGATCTGCTTATTGAACAGTTCCTGCGTGGTTTGGGTTATCAAAGCATAAATGCCGGTAACTATTGCCCGTCAGCCGCTTTTGGCATTATGACCGGCGTTGGTGAGCATACACGCATGGGCACTACCCTCAATTCTCCCGAATACGGTTCACATCTTAGGGGACAGTATCGTGTGGTTACCGACCTTCCATTGGCCATTACCAAACCTATAGATGCCGGCATGGAACGCTTCTGCGAAACCTGCGGTGTTTGCGGAACCCAATGTCCGTTCGGGGCTATTGCTATGGGTGATAAATCATGGGATAACGCCTGTGGTCAAGACTGGGCTTCCGACCAGAGTGTTGGTGGTGATACTTGTATGTGGAACATCCCCGGCTATAACGGCTGGAGATTGGATTACCGTAAGTGCATGGGTAACTGTTGTTCCTGTATGGGTGCGTGTCCTTTTGGCACGGCTGGTGCTTCCATAATTCATGAAGTTGTTAAGGGCACTATGTCTGTTACACCTGTTTTTAACAGCTTTTTTAGGAGCATGTCTGAAACTTTTAACTATGGTCACAAAGAGCCTGAATCGTGGTGGGATCTTCCGCTGGAGCAGATTCCTGCTTACGGCGTCAATCCGGCATTGCTGGTCAAATAAACTTAAGGGGTGCGTGAATAATGTTTGATTTTACTGCAGTTTTGATTACCGGAGCCATTTTGGGAGCGGCAATAACTTTGTTGGTAAACTGGCTTCGCTCCAAGAATATCGGGCTAAAATGGTATGAGTGGCTAATGAGTCTGATTGGTTTGGCATTTGTGATCATGGCCATACAGCACTTCATGGGGTCACAGATTGAAATGTACATGACAGCCGGTTGGTTTGGTTCACTGGCTCTGGGTGCTCCGGCTATTATTCTTTTTGTTATAGTCTGGCGTTTGATTGCAGGCAGGCAGAAAGCCAGTTAACAGACTAAAACCAATATTTGGGGGGGCGTGATTCCCCCCCCCTCTATTTTTAATGAATGGGGCAACTAATGAAAAGCAGGGTGGTTAGTTTAGTAGGCATATTTGTTGGGTTAAACCTGCTGATTACTGGGTGTACGAATGAACCAAGTGTCAAGCCGCCTATTGATGATATATGTCCTGATACTTATGTAAGGATAATTAAAGGTGAGGTATCTGCCGAAATAGCTGATAGCGGTTTACCTGTCAACCCTACTGATACCTTCGGAGCCGGGACTGAGGTAATAATCTTGACTTACTGGATAACCGATGAAATATGCTGTCATGACCTGGCTATAGTTTTGGAATGCAACGGCGAAATAATCTTTACTTATACTCAAACTGTGGGTGAGAGTGATTTGAAAAACCCGGATAATATTGCATTTTATCCGCAACAGGAAAGCGGCTTTTCAGCCGGCAGCTATACCGCAATTGTCTATCTGGATATCTCCGAATTGATACGGGTTTCTTTTAGGGTAATCTGATTTTTATTTTGCTTCCCTAATATTCAAAATATTAGACAATTACAATGTTTAAAGGGGCTTATTGTATTAATTCCAAATCTTAAACTATTATCCCTGAAATAGTACGGTGATGATATTTTATGTAAATAGGTTATCCATGCGAGTTTGTCTGCTTTTCCCTAAGTAGTTTGGGTGCACCTGTATGTGCTAAAAGATATCCAAAAGTCCCAAAAGATTAACTATTGGGTACGATGTAGGTTTTTGTTTTTGTACTTATAATGCAAATCAATACTTGGGAAGGGGGTACATAATTGTGGGAAAATTTCATAGCTCGGTAAGTAGGCGGGACTTCATGAAAGGACTGGGGCTGGCAGGTGCTGGTTTGGGAGTTGCCAGTTCGGCCTCTCCGGTATTTCACGACATGGATGAGGTGATATCCTCTGTTACTTTGCGCAAACTGCCCTGGTATGTCAATGAGCGGGAGGCTGAAAACCTCACAGTTGAAGTGGACTGGGACAAGAAAGAGCGTTATGACAAACGCAAATTCACGGTAGTCAGTCCTACCGAAGCCGAAAGGCGGGTTCAGATTCAGCTGGAGAATATAAAGGCCAAATGGACAACTCCTAATACCGGCATGACAGCCAAGGATTACGCCTTCTTTGCGGGGTCGGCTTCAGATGCCATCGGGGCTAGTGTGCCGCTGACTAAGGGAGATGCCACCCTGATGTATACCTTTGGCGGTACTACCCAGCCGGGCGGGTATAACTACAAGCAACTGGGGCTGCCGCGCTGGTCAGCCACTCCCGAAGAAAACCTGAAAATGGTTACGGCTGTGCTCCGCTTCTGGGGAGCGCAGGATGTGGGTGCTCATGAAATTAATGAAAAAACCCAGAAAGTATTCTATTCAGCAGATACCGGCGGCCGTCCTTATACCTTTGCTGACGTGGATAATGCTTCTTCAGACAGCAGTCATGCTTGCCTTATTCCTAATAAGGCTAAAACCGTTTTGACATGGGTAGTACCGATGTCTAGAGTGGGTCAGTACAGTGCCCCCGATGGTTTCAATATCCTTAACAAGGTTAGCATGGGTATTGGATATTCCATGGGAGATATTATCCAGAACCGGATCCTTTCCTTTCTGGGGGCTTTGGGGTATCTATCTATAAGCCGTAACTGTGGCGGGATGAATGTAGCTCACGGCAATCTGGCCGGGCTGGGTGAACACGGGCGCTTAGATTATCTGGTGAATATGGATTATGGAGCTAATGTGCGATACACAGATTTTGTGGTTACTGACCTGCCTATAGCTTCTACCAAACCTATAGATGCGGGTATTTGGAAGTTTTGCCAGACCTGTAAAAAATGTGCTGAAATGTGCCCGTCCGGAGCTATTCCCATTGAGGGGGATCCGTCTTATACCATTGAGCATCCGGAGTCTAACGGGTACGGATTGAAATCGTACCATGTTAATTACGATAACTGCCATCCTTACCGGGGTAACCCCGGCAGTGTGGTAAACGGCGGATGCGGTATCTGCCAGAATGTTTGTGTTTTCTCCAAGATGGAGGGCGGGAATATTCATGAGGTTATCAAGGCTACTGTAGGTACTACTGACGTGTTCAATTCCTTCTTCCGTCAGATGGACGATTTCTTTGGCTACGGGGAATTCAAACAGGCGGACGAATTTTGGGACACTATGCCTAATACCTATGGTACTTTTGTGCCTTGGGGTCGGGGCAATTCCATGCCGGGTAAATAGGTGTAGGAAAGGAAGTACTAAAATATGTGGTTTATAATCGGTTTAATAGTAGGCGGGTTGGTACTGGGGTTTCTGTGGTTGATGAACCGCAACAACTTTAGCCTTAAATGGTACGAATGGCTTATCGGCCTTGCCGGGGTGGTACTGCTGCTTTTCACCATTCAGAATTTCTTTGGCAGTTTGGCCGAAATAGAAAGCAAAGCAGCCAGTATGTTTTTGCTGGTAACCGGACTTCCTTCAGTTATATTGCTGGCATTAACCTGGCAATTGGCCAGTAGGAGGCTAAAGAAAGCCTAAGGTAAACTTGATAATAGGTTTAATTAAGGGGGAGATGCATCTCCCCCTTAATTAATTTCATCCGGTCATTACCGGTGCTTTGCGTATAAATGCTTCATCAAATACAGGCCATACTTACCGGGCTAAGAGCATTCTACCCGGAGATAATAGCTCTGTAGGCGCGATTGCAGATACATCTTTGTAACTTACCTGTTTATTTCTGTCTACGCATTTTGGGTGCACCTGCCGGGTAAAGTGTGTACCTGAAAGTACAGCAAAGATACGTGTTCTGTACGATTACGTAACAAATACAGGCGTGTTAACCTTAATTATCAATAAAATCTAGCTTATACCTTTAAGAATACTCACCTCTTTGCTGGGTGAGTATTCTATGTTGTTTGAGTAAATTGGTGGTCTATTTGTAGGTTACCTGAAAGGCGGGTGGTTAAAGCACATAATACAGGTAGCAATCTATTCTTACCTTCCCCGGTCTATTTTATCGGGATTATTGTTAGCATCAAATATATATTCAGGAGGTAATACCCATGCACGGTTTTCATTCAACAGTAAGCAGAAGAGATTTCATGAAAACTCTTGGCTTGGCTGGTGCTGGTATTGGTGCAGCGGCAGCAACACTTCCAGTCTTTCATGACCTGGATGAACTTATGTCTGCATCGCAAGCTCAACATAAACAACCTTGGTTTGTTAAGGATGTTGATAAGCCAACTATAGATATTGACTGGAGCCAAGTTGTCCGTTCCGACAAGAGGATAAATGGCCATGATGGTATACCCTACCTTGCCCCTAGTGGTGGTTGGCATGCCACAGGTGACAGAATTGCATCGTATCCCGGCGGAGATGCCAATAGAAAACCAGCCGAGGATTATATCAAGAGCAAATTTCCCGATTGGAAGGGTGACACCCTTAGAGACCAGGCACTGCGCCAAACGGTCTGGACAGTCAAAAGAACCCCGACCCCGTTTGTGTGCAGTAAGCTGACTTACTCTCCGGAAGAATATGGTCTGCCCCGCTATGAGGGTACTCCCGAAGAGAACTATATCATGATACGAAACCTGCTTCGGTTTTGGGGTGGTGGCAAGATTGGTGTTATCAAGTTAGACCAGGACACCCGTAAAGTGTTCAATGCCAATTCAAGTAATAAAGATATTGTCTTTGAAGATGTTGATGAGGCTTATGAGACCACTACTAAAACAGTGGTACCGAACAAGAATGAATATCTCATAGTCGCCCTTTTTACCGCTCAAACTGTTTTAGGCCGCCGCTGGCCTTCACTCCAGAGTAATGCAGCTGTAATGGGGGTCTATAACTTCCTGAGCTGGGCAGAAGGGAATTTGCAGGAGTTCCTCCATGGCATTGGCTATGAGGCTAATATCGTGGATAACATTACGAATTCCGAACCCTGCGGCTTAATGGCCGGAGTAGGGGAAAATGTCCGTATGGGATATACTGTAGTATCTCCTGAAACTGGTGCTATGGCAAGGTGTGTTTTGCGAGTAATTACCGATCTGCCTCTAGCTACAACTAAGCCGGTAGATGCGGGTCTCAACCGCTTCTGCAATACCTGTAAGATATGCGCTGAAGCCTGCCCCTATAATGCTATTGTACTTGATGATGCTCCCTCTTGGGACAACGCGGCTATCCCGGGAAGCCCTCCCGGATTTAATGGTTGGCGCTTGAAGGC
Organism: Dehalococcoides sp.; assembly: GCF_041654235.1. Taxonomy (NCBI): domain Bacteria; kingdom Bacillati; phylum Chloroflexota; class Dehalococcoidia; order Dehalococcoidales; family Dehalococcoidaceae; genus Dehalococcoides; species Dehalococcoides sp. Next base: position 25,820 of record NZ_JBAZDW010000003.1, read on the forward strand.
GATGTCATGTGCCCACTGCGGTTCAGCCTGTCAGGCAGTCTGTCCGTTTAATGCACCCAGAGAGACTTGGATTCACTCTCTTGTGGCGCCGACCGTAACCGTTACGCCCGTGTTCAATAAATTCTTCGCCGATATGGAAAGAACATTCGGATTTGGAATGTGGGAACCTGAGTCCTTCTGGACTGAAGAAGAACAGCCTATATTTGGTTATATAGGCGGAATACTAGGTAATTAAAGGAGGTCATAATATGCTTTGGTTTTTTGTTGGATTTATTGTGGCGGTAGTGGTATTGCTGCTTGTTTCCTGGCTAAAGAATAAAAATATCAAATTAGTTTGGTATGAGTGGGTCATCGGTATAGTTGGGTTACTATTAATCTTAGCAGCAATTCAGCATTATGCCGGCGCATTACGTGAAGGTTTTGCCAAGGCGGCATTGTTGGGTAGTTTGTCTTTTGGTATACCGGCAATAGTCTTGTTTGTTGTAGTTTGGCAGCTTATTTCTAGAAGACGGCGCGCTCAGACCTAAAGCTACCACATTTCTGCTGACTTTTTGGTTACTAGCCTTATGCCAGCGGCTGTTATTTGATAGATGATAGCTAGGAGAACCGAGTAGTAGCAATTTAGGTAGTACTACTGGGGGTTTATTAAGGGGGAGATGCATCTCCCCCTTAATTTTATTTCCCCTAGCTTTGTTGGAGACGTGGGAGGGTTGATTAGGGCCTGAGTGGTGGCTGGAGTTTATATAATCATGACGGATTCTTATACTACTTGTGTTTTAAAATTATTCCCATTCCTTTCCATCAATTGCTCTATCAATATCCTCTGCAGCATCAATCTTAACGTTGCCGGTTATAACTCTTGTATCAAATCGTTTGGATCCTCGGATTGAATATTTAGATTTTTTAATATATTCAGTCAAATAAAAATTATCAACGAAGTAAAAAGTGTGTTTTTTGCCTACCGCCCAACCATGTTTCAGACCATGTTTGCAGGCTCACGCTCACTTTTCGGACCATATCCCCTATTTGATAAAATTCTTGTATATTCGTATAAGTACTTTCCATAAGTGCAATTATAATACCATCAAAATGATAAAATAACTAACATTACGTAATAGAATAACATGACAGATAGTATTGACAGTTACGTAATAATATTTTACACTTAATTTGTAGTTTAGATCTTTAGAAAACCTTATTAACTCTGCCGTATTGACTAAGGCAGCTTGTTTATTGGATAGCACTTTATTATCTCTGGGTATGACCAAAAAGTGAATGGTTTTAGTTCTGAATATTATGAATAGTTAAAAATGCATGATTAATGTTTAGTGGCAATTTGGTGTCTGACTGGTTTGAGCATTTTCATAGAAAAGTATCCATGAATATTGCCTTTACTATATCTGTTTAATCTAAGGTGATATTGCCGTAAAAGGAGGTGACCGGGCTGGGGATTTAAATAACAGTTTCCTTTAAACTTTCTGAATAGCGTTGTCATTATTAATCAGTTTTAAAATTGTATAAAGAGGTAACACAATGTCTAGATTTCACTCTTCGGTGAGTCGCCGGGATTTCATGAAAGCCTTAGGTATAACAGGTGCCGGGATAGGTACAGCGGCCGTAGCCTCTGCCACATTTAATGATATCGACGGGATGATAACTTCTGGTGCTGCGCCTAAAAGACCTTGGTGGGTTAAAGAAGCAGATAAAGCAACTGTCGAATATGACTGGAGTCAGATTGAGCGGTTTGACGCCCGTAAGGTTATGAACAGTCCCATGGGACCGCCCCAATGGGTAAGCACTGAAGAATGGGCACGGGTACAGAAAATTGCGGCGGATAATCAGGCTGACTGGATAAAAGCCGGCAAGCCGGGTTATACCCTGCGTGACCATGCCTTGTATAAGGGAGCGATAGGTGGCGAAGGAAGCCCCGGGGTTACAAATTACTCTTGGTTGGGTCCTCAGAAATCTCCTACCCCCGAAAAACTGGGTACAACATCCTGGCAGGGTACTCCTGAAGAAAATACCGCCATGCTCCGCACAGCCTTGCGCTTTTTCGGGGCGGCTGATATAGGTATACTGGAGCTGGATGAAAACGTAAGGAAGCTGGTTTATACCTATCCGAGAGTAGCCCCTTACAAGCGTTATGAATTTGAAGAAGTAGACAAGGGATATGAAGATGACGAGAAGTGGGTTATTCCCAGCAAGAAAAAATTATATGTGGTGACCATAATAAGCCAGTCATCTATAGATGGCTATACCACTACTCCTTCATGGATTCAACGAGCTGCTTCAGATAATACTGTCAGACTCAATGCCGGCATACTGGCCGCCACTCAGGAATTTTTAAGGACTTTGGGTTATCAGGCTATGGCTGGGCATGAACGAAATGCCATTGGGCCTGCTCCGGCTTTTGCGGCTCTTTCCGGCTTGGGTGAGCTATGCCGCAATACTCAGGTGCTTACTCCTGATTATGGCCTTATGATTAGGGCAGTCAGACTGATAACTGATCTCCCCTTAGCCCCGACCAAACCTATTGATGCCGGTATCTGGCGGTTCTGCCATGACTGCGCTAAATGCTCTGAAGCTTGTGTCTCACAGGCTATACCTCACGACAAAGAGCCCTCATGGGATGTTCCGGGCGGCTGGAATAATCCCGGCAAGAAAGTTTGGTATGTTAATGCGGTGAAATGCCAGAGTACCCGTGAAATGTTAACCCGTGACTGTGGTTTATGCATGACTGCCTGTGTGTACACCAAGAAGGATTATGCCGGTATCCATAAGATTGTTAAGAGTACCATTTCTACCACTGGGCTTTTCAATGGTTTCTTCAAAAACATGGATGACCAATTTGGTTATGGTACTGAATTCGGGCCTGACCATAATCCCCTGCAGGGTGATTTTAACGAAGGTGCCGAAGATTTCTGGGTTAAAAATATGCCCCAGTTTGGTGTTAACAGCATGATAGGTCTTAAGAATAGGTAATAGCTGTTCTGAGAGAATAAAGGAGTTTAAAAGTCTATGTGGTTTATTATTGGTTTAATCGTGGGCGCTCTAATTTTGGGCTTAATCTGGCTCTTTCGGAAGAGTAATTTTAACCTTAATTGGTACGAATGGATTATTGGGCTTATTGGTTTGGCTTTAATTCTTTTCACCATCCAGAATTTCTTCGGGAGTCTGGCCGAGATGGAAAGTAAGGCAGCTGCCATGTTCTGGCTGGTAACCGGCTTGCCCGGCCTTATCCTGTTGGCGGTAACATGGCAACTGACCGCCCGAAGGGCTAAGAAGGCCTAGAAGCAGATTAAGTTCAGTCTTCAGAAGGGGGGAAGAGTCAAACTCTTACCCCCTTCCTTTAGCTAAGATCTTGCTGTTTTTTGTCTGTCTCTTGAGTAATATTACGTAAGTGTATATATTGATAGTCACGTAACGATATGTAATACTGCAATACTAATCAGGGTTATCGGTAGTTAATTTTTCTGGTCGTTTTACTGCTTTGGGTTAAGGTAACAAATTATTAGGGAGGACAGAAATGGCTAGGTTGTTAGTAGTTTACCAGAGTTTCGGCGGTCATACTAAGGCTTTGGCTGAAGCAGTGGCTGAAGGTGTGGCTGCTTAGGGAGTCAGGATAGTAGTGAAAGATGTAAATTCGGCCAGTGCGGCTGATCTGTTTGGTATCGACGGCTTTGTTTTGGCCACTACTCAAACCTTCCAATCCGTGGCCGGTGCTACCAAGAAATTTTTGGAAAAGCTTTGGATAAACAAAGATAGAATCGCCAAGGGTGAGCTTTTTGCTTCGATGATATGTTATAAAAATGACCCCAGTGCCACCCAGACCAGCCTCAAGAATATTGCCGGTTACCTTGGCTTTACTGATGCTATTAGCGGTGTTAATATAAATCTGGATGAATTTGAAGCCGGCCAAATAAAAGCTCGTCAGCTGGGTCTCAGTTTGGCAAAGGTGCTTTAGTCCGGCCGGGAACGGTTATTCATAGCTAAGACGAAAGAATATGGAAGTCGTATTTGTCGGCAATACCAGTATTCTGTTAGAATATTAAGCAAAATGGAAAAAGAAAACATAACATCCTTTCTTCAAATAGGGGAAGTTGCCAAGCGGATTGGTATCAGCCAGCGTTCGGTGCGTTATTACGAGGAAGAAGGGTTGATAATCCCTTCGGGCAGTACTTCTGGTGGTTTGCGGCTTTATAACGAGGCTGATGTTACCCGTTTGCTTTTTATCAACCGCCTGCGCCTGCTGGGGGTAAGTTTAGACGATATTAAAATCTGCTTAGGTATTGAGAAACCACCCCCGGGTAACCGCCATGAACGGATAGAGCGGACTTTGCAAGCCCTTGTTTTTACCCAGACGAAAATTGACGAACATTTGAATTTATTCCAGCAAATGTATTCTGATAACAAGTGCGTGTTGGAGACGGTACAGGCCTGTCTGAAGTGTGATAAACCTAACTGCGCCGGTTGTCTAAAGAAGAAATATCTAATCTAAATAACAGGGTTTGGGAGGTCAACTTTGATGTTCCCAATTCATTTTTGGCGGTTTTGCCTTCGTTTAATCCCCTTTCCCCTTTTTTGCTTGATCTCCACCGGTAAGTTTAAAAACTAAGACATCAAATGTGAAACAGAATGTGCCAAGATTCCATACAATTGTTGACCGCCGAGATTACCTGAAAAATCTGGGCTTATGGGCTTTCGGCTACTCGGATAACGCTCTTAGTCTTTCCCTCTTTCATGACATAGACGAACTAATTTCCTACAGGGATTCTCATGTTTGTGACTGGCCTTGGTGGGTACGGGAATTGGATTACAATAAACCAACCACCGAAATAGACTGGAATAAGGCAAGCAGGTTTGATTTTCGCCATCTGCCCCAGTGCATCTGGCAAGGGGAGAGGGAAACGGCGGCCTGGGTTGACCTTAGGGATGGTGATGGTACTTCAGACCGATTGATGCGGGATTTTGGCCGGCGGCTGAAGTATGTGGCTCATCAGAACAGCCAGCGTTATGTCTTAAGAAACAGGGCATTGACTGAGGCTCTGTTTAATCCTTCGGTAGGCAAATTCGGCCAGCCGGAGGTGGGTTTCAAAGGCCCGGCAGTGCCTGTACTTGCCCAAGCCAGAGTTAACAAGTGGAGCGGTACTCTGGAAGAGGCCTCTACCATGCTCTGGCAAGTTTGTATTTTATTTGGGGCTTCAGATGTTTCCTTGGTTGAATTAAACCCGGCTACTACCCGTAAACTGGTGGCCAGCCATGAGTTTCATGACGGTAAGCCCTATGTGTTTGAAGATGTGCCCCAGGCCTATGAAACAGGCGCTACCAGCGTGGAACGCAAACCCCAGGAAGGCAAAAGAGTTATCCCCGAACGCTGTCGCTGGCTGATCCATTTCTCGTTGAACGAAGTGTATGAATGGCCTTATGTCTTTTCGGGTGATAGCTGGCTCAGATACGCTGAAGCCAGGCAGATTCAGTACCGTCTCCAGGCCTTCATCAAGGGGCTTGGTTATCAGGCTATAGGCCCATGTAATTTTACCAATAATATGACAGAAAACATAGCTTTAGCCGTTTTGGGTGGGGAAGCCGAATTGGGCCGAAATAACATGGCCATATCTCCCTTGCTAGGCACGTCTTGTGGACAGTATTCCAGCATCATAACAGACTTACCCTTGGCCCCTTCCAAGCCGGTAGATGCCGGAATCCACCATTTTTGTCATACCTGCCAGCAGTGTGCCGAAGCCTGTCCGGGTGGGGCAATTTCCCGGGCTGGACAGCCAGGCGGGGAAATCAAAAAATCCCCTGCCTGGGAAGGTTTTGGCCCTTTTCATCGTTGGAATAAACGTTCAGAATTTGAATCTAAAACTGGAAATGTTTCTCGTTGGACGAAAGGGCTTGATCAGGACACTTTTTACAGGCACTGGTACTTTTCCGCCCCGGATTGCAAATCTGCCTCTGATCTTTGCGGTACTTGGGGCTGCAGCCAGTCTTGCGTTTTCTGGAAGGGGATTAAAGGGACATTACTGGCTGGAATTCAGTAGGAAGGGACAGCGAATGGCAATCTGATAACCAGAGATCAAAACCCGGCGTTTTTTCCCGGGACGGCCTTATCCCCCCAGCGGATAACCAGCCAGCAATAGTATAAAAAGCCCACGCTGATAGCTATCGCCCCAGGCAGTGATGCCTTTGCCCCAAAGACTACTAGGGCCACCGCACTAGCTCCTGCCCATTTCTTCATAGTACCGAAGAGTATGTAATTAACAATTTCCGAGTGATGAATTCCTCTGCGTTTGCAAACTAGATATATCACTTCTCCCAGGCCGAAAATTGTCACAATAGCTACAATTAGCGGCACTATCATATCCTGGTCAGAACTAACTATTGAAGCGTGGTTTAAACCAACTAAGGTAAAAGCCACCACTGCAATACACCAGTTGATTATATACCCGTGGTATTTCTCCGCTTGCCGGGAGATTTTGGTTGTCCGGTATATCTGGGAAAGCAGCAGAGGTAAAAAGATAATTTGGAAAATGGTAATCAGTAACTTACTGATATCATATTCATGTCCAAATATTCCCACCGCCAGCGGCATAATAGCCATTGAAGCCAGATACCCCATGGTTGTGCCTACTAAAGAGGCGTTTATATTCCCTTTCAGGTTATAAGCAAAAGCAGGAATTGCCAAGGATGGTGGGGCGGAAGCTAGGAGTATAAAACCGGCTCGCAGCAGGGAGTCTTTAGTAAGCAGATAGCCCAGCAGCACATTAGCCCCACCCAGAAGTATGAAATTGAAGACCAGCATAATCAGGGTTGGCCTTATAATCTGGGCAGGAGAAAACATCTGTTTTATATCCACCCTGCTCATGGACAAAGTCATGGCTACAATCAGCAAAGGTACAATAAAGTGCTGTGAATATTGGCTGACCGAGTAAAAAAAGAATCCCGCCCCTACGCCAACTATCAGGATAAAATTATGCTGATTCAGCAGCAGGTTAGCCAGCGTTTTAAAATTCATATTCGCATGCACATAGTTAATGGAATACGCCCGTTTTATTAAACTCGGACAGAACTGCTTGAAGCTATATCTTTAACACTATACTCATATCTAAACGTTGTCAATCCTTTTGGCTTTATGTTGTGAATTGTACTAGTAGTTTGTTTAAACAATTATATAGCGTTAACTATTGACATTAACGTAATGGTATATTATTCTATCTACAGATAGGCTGCTCGAGCAAGTTCGGTGATATTTACGGTAACTGAGGGGAGAGTTTGTCTGTCAGAATATTTTTTAAGGAGGTAATATGTCTAAATCAAAAGCTGATTGGAGTCGCCGGAAGTTTCTTAAAACCCTTGGGACAGGAGGAGCTATAGCCTTGGGTACGGCCGCGGCCACTGCAGTACGGGTAGCCGCTGCTGACGGGGTTGATCCGGAGGGCCGAGCCCGGAGTTCACATTCACATGAATACCCCGATGTTCTACCCGGTTTTGTAAAACACCTGGAGCCGAGGAATGGATACTTAGGTACGACCCAATTGCTGGGCGGGCTGGAACTTTTTGATGAACGTGAGCATGGGTTTGCCCAGACTGTCCGCCGGACATCACAGAAGGATTGGTCCGGCAAATGGGGTGAGACTATTTTGGCAGCTGTCCAGGAGAAAAATGCCTATGTAGCTGCTATGTCTTCGGAAGAAAAAGAGGATCTTACCTGGGCTACGGCCATTGTAAACGCTAGTGACCAGATTCACGTTAATATGCGTTACCAGCATTGGGAACAGATACCTATTGCCGCAAGTAAACTGGAATTGCCGGCTGCTGAGATGACGGCCAAGATAAAAAAGGTGGCCAAGTGGTATGGTGCGGAAATGGTAGGGGTAGCCGAGATTAACGAGGCTATGCGGCCATTTGTGTATAAAATCGGCCGGACTCAGGGTACTTATCGGGGCGGCTGGCCCGGTTACGAAGACCCCGGCCGGGATATACCCTGGCCTTACCCCTATAAATACTGCATAGTCTGCGGCAACTTTGAAGACCTGCAGACTGCCAAAGCTAACACCGGAGGATTGAATAATATCAGTGTTGCTACCGAATGCAGTGACAATGATATATATCCAATCTACCTGGAGACTGTAATCCGCCAACTTGGCTGGGACGCCAAAGCCCAGCCTTTTGCTAATAAGGACATTATGGAAGGGCCTTTTGCGGTGGCGGCCGGTTTGGGTGAACAGGGCAGAAGCGGGCTGGTTGTTTCGCCTTGGGGTTCTCATGTCCGTTTTTACGAGGTTTTGACCAATATGCCTCTGGTGCCGGATAAACCCATAGATTTTGGTTTGAGGGATTTCTGCAGGGTCTGCAAAAAGTGTGCCGACAACTGTCCGTCGGGGGCTATCTCTAAGGAAACTGAACCCGCCGAAGTAATGACTACTACCAAGAGAATGGGCTGGGAATGGAACGCCTACAAATGTATGGCCTATCGCATAAGTTACGGCTGTTCTACCTGTGCAGTCGTCTGTCCCTTTAGCAAGCCAGATTCCTCTCTTCATACTATTGGCCGTTTCTTAGCTACCCAGAAACCTATCCAATCTGCCCTGGTTAAAGTTGACGATACTTTCTATGGCAGATTCCCCAAGCCCCGGCAGATGGATAAATGGGCACCATGGAGAGTCTGAAAAAATAATTTATGCTAAGGAGATAAATGCAAATGGATTTAGCGATGTTTCTAACCGGAATATTCATCACCGCTCTTGCCTTGTGGCTCTGGCAGCTTAAGAAGGATAAGGGCTGGGTAATTGGCCGGTGGCATTACTTACTGATTGCTATCTGGGCTAGTTGGACGGCTTTCGGGGCCTGGTTGACTGTAAACATCATGGCTGATGCGGAATTCGTTATGGGAGAAGGCGAAATGGCTGGGGCGGCCTTGGCTGCGGGTATTTTCGGCGGAGTTTCGGTGATTCTTGGTCTTATTATCACCCGACTGATTCACTCTAAAAATTCCCTAAAAACCGGATAACCGGCTTTGCTATATTGTTTGGTCTGGGGGGCAGTTTTTTAAAACTGCTCCCTTTGGTTTTTAGAGGTGTCTTTAATTTTCTGTATATGCTGCGGGATAAGATTTCGGTGGAAAAATCTGGCTGTGTCTGTTGTACGTTGACGGTTACTGGTACTGATATCTAATGCATGGGCTAGGTTTTTAATAACCTGCGTGAAAATACTATAGCCCATTCGTAATATGGGAATACTGTTACTATACGGTTTGGATATTTAGCTGGGTCTATAGAAATAAGCGTTGAGGATACAGGAGGGAAAATAATGGAAATGAAGTTGACGTATACATTTGAATATTTTTGCTGGCTGGATAAATCACGCACACGTTATACTGGGGGTAGCGGCTTAGGTGTGAGTATTGTAAAAAGGCTGGTCAAAGCTTATGGCGGAACAATCTTGATGAATAGTTCTTTAGGTAATGATACTCGCTTGGGTCAAATATACCGGTTTAAAAGTGGTAAGAATATTTATTGTGCGTGGGGGTGGAATCATCACTTCCTCCAGCCTGGACTTAGGCAGTTATTTGTCAGGTATGTCCCTGGGTAAGGAGAAGGCTACACTAGTCCCCTTCCCTGTCACAGCTAGTTAATTAGTAACTGCCCTTGTTGGAGTATTACAACCTCCCTAGCAAGTTTAAGGCCCAAATATAAACCTCCGCTGTCATTACTGGGAGAACTTAGATAGTATGGGCTTAAAATTTTTTTGTATCTGTTTATCATTCATGTCTATGCCGGTATCGGAGATGCAAGCAAACACTTGGTTTTTGTCCAGCCGGCTTTTTATCTTAAGTTTACCTTCATCAGCCGTATAGCGCAAAGCGTTGTTAATGATATTAATAATTATCTGCTGCTTAAAAAACTGCTGCAGGAACAGGTTATAGAAAATTTTTAAAAAGGATAACTCTAGCGGCAGGAATTGGTGTCAATATTCTTTAGTATTGATAGATTCGGGGGAGTAAGTGGTTTGGTCTGAACCGAGTAACCTACCCCTTGTTTAGTTTGAATCAGGTATAATATTCCACCCTTCTTCTCCAGCTTATTCCTGAGTCTTTTAATATGTATACGGACATTTCTCACTGTATTGGGGTGAGTGTCTCCCCATATCTGTTCAGCCAAGGCGGTATGGCTGACTACATGCCCTGCGCGGTTAAAAAGGGTCTCCATGACTATAGATTCAATTCGGGTAAGGCTGATACTCTGATTATCAATGGAAAGTACTCGTTCAGCTAAATCAAGGGAATAATCCCCCAGAACTAAACATTCCCCTTCCCCGACCTCTCCATGCCTTAGCTGGGCGTTTACCCTGGAAGTCAGCTCAAGCTGATGAAAAGGCTTAAGGATATAATCATCTGCCCCCAATTCCAAAGCTCGGACAATATCTGCTTCGCTATTTTTGATAGATAAGACTATAACCGGTACTTTTGAAAAAGTACGTATTTCCTTGATCACCTCAAAGCCGTTTATATCCGTCAGATTCAAGTCCACTATGACAAAACTGGGGTTGTTATCTTCTACTTTCAGCACCCCTTCTTCTCCGCTGGCGGTGGAAAAAATAGTTATACTGGGCCAACGTATCTGGAAGGCTAGCGAAACCGCCTGCACAATGTCTTCATTGTCTTCTATTATCAAAGCTGATTTAGGCTTAGTCATCTTATTTCCCAGAAGTCCGGCCAGTGTTTGAAAATACCGGCAAGGTAAATATAACCGTAGTTCCTTTACCTCTAACACTCCTGATATATATTTCTCCTGAGTGAAGTTCTACCAATTGTTTTGAGAGCGCTAACCCTATTCCCAGTCCGTCGGTCCTTGCCCTATCCTGCGAGCAGCGGAAGTAGGGTTTAAACAAATTTAGTTGGTCTTTCTGAGCGATTTTCCTACCCTGGTCATGGACTGAAATGGTTATAAGAGGGTCTCTTTCTCCGGCTTTTAGGGTGATACGACCTTTTTCCCTGTTATACTTTACCGCATTATTTAGCAGATTACGCAGCACTTGTTTAATCCTTTCGGGGTCTGCCAGAACAGCAGGTAATTGCTCGGGCAGGTCTAAAATCAGTTCCTGTCTGTGGGATTGGATATAAGGGGTGAGCTCTCCGGCTATTTCGCTCAGGAGGGGGTTAAGAAGCAAGGATGTTCTCTGCAAGGTTAGCCCGGATATTTCGCTTTTAGCCAGGTCAAGCAATTCAGATATGCAGGCATTCAGGCTTTTTGCCCCGTGGTATATATTCCGAGCCAGTTCTGCATTTAGGCTGTCGGGCTCTTCCCTGCTGAGTAATGCTTCGCTGGACGAAAGTATCGGAGTCAGGGGTGATTTTAGTTCATGTATCAAGGCCAAGGTGAAGTCTATCCGGTTTGCGATCTCTTTTTGAAGCACCTGTCGGCAATGTTTCTCCAGTCTGTATGATTTCAGTATTTCTTTTTCCAGCTTTTTACGGTCACTGATATCTCTGGACAGAGAAGCTATATACTTTATCCCTCCAATGTTTACTGCCTGACCTTTGATTTCAACCTCTATCTTGTTTCCTCGGCGGTCTATGTGGTCCCGTTCTATGCTAAACATTTGACCTTTCTCTATCGGGTTCACCAGTTCCTTTATAATGGACCGTGTCTGTTTTGATTTGGGGGCATTATGGGTGGCAATATCACCAAGGCTCAGGGAAGTAAGCTGTTTTTTTGAATAACCCATAATTTGGGTGGCAGTGTTATTCACTTCAATAATTTTCCATTGTTTAAGATAGTCTCGAGGATTGGGATAGTTTTCGGTTGGCGGGCCGGGATAGGTCGTAATGTAAAAGGGATCTGAGCTTATTTCAAAGAACGCATGATAGCGCAGGTATTTTTTGCGGTAGCTATTAGCTTTACTTTCCAGCTGATAGTTTTTCCGCTTCAGGCGTTTAATTTCAGATTGAAGCCTTTCCAGTTCTGAAAAAGTTTCAAGGGTATTAGAATTTATCATTATCTTGCTCCTATCTATTAATAATTACCATGTGGTGCTGGGCATCAGGAAGTAAAATAAAGTGCGGGCAGGTTACTTAGTTATTTTTGTTTAAGTTTTCCTCGTGCTTATTTTATTTTTGGGGGAATTTCGGCATGTGGCTGAACTTAGTAAGTCCGGTTGAACTATAAAATAGCCCAGGCCGGACAAGGATATTATATAGGACTAATGTGCTTTTTTGATGCTTAATACCCAAATGAAACCCTATTTTAACCACAATGTTACTTCTTCGCGGTAGGTTGTATTCTAACTATTGCTAGGATATCCCAATCCCTAGGGCGTTTGGGAAAGAACTAATATTCGAGCCGAAATTTCTTCTGGAGAATAACTGCTTTGCAACATTTTTGGCCCCCCAAATATCATTTTGGGAAGCCTGATATTCACCGTAATGTAACTGTCCCCATGCATAATTGTTCTTATGCATGGGGAGAAGCATCTTCAGCCCCCCTATTCAGGTGAAGTGCGGAAAGGAGTAGTTTAAATAGAGAATTAATATCAAGGTATGTATGTAATATCTGTGTTTGGGTACTCAAGTATAATATTGCACTAATTAGTTATTGAAGGAGGCTTTGCTATGTGGTTTTTCATAGGCATAGTGGCGGGTGCCTTTATTTTTGGGTTAATTTGGTTTCTGCAGAAGAACCACCCCGTCTTACCTGGTATTAATGGCTCATTGGGATAGTCGGGTTTGGTTTGGTCCTTTTCACTCTTCAAAATTTCGTAAGTTCTTTTGTGGAAATTGAACCTCAGGCAGCCTATATATTCTTATTAATTACGGGTTTGCCGACATTAATTTTGCTCGTGCTGGCTTGGCAATTAGCCATTCGAAGAACTAGGAAAGCTTAAGGGTATCGTTGAGTGATCTAGAAAAAGCGGGGGTGTACACCCCCGCTTTTTCTATTCCCAAGCTTTCCTCAGGTGTAGAGATGAGGTTGTTATAATATCCCCAACTCCTTTCCGATATTTTGCGTACATATGTCCTCGATTTAACAAGTGCGAGCATGTTTTTAGCTTTGGTGGAGACGGGGGGTGGCTGCGATCTGAAAGGTGGAGATTAGTCAATTTGTTTGGCATTAATTATTCCTTTGCCAAAGTTCAAGGGGTAGACCATCTGGCTGGTTTAGCTCCTTGAACCACGAGTAAAATTTTTCGGCATTTCGAAAGAATGGCAAAGCCCCGCTACGTTGGAGATATAACTTCTCAACGCATTTGTCTCCAAACTGAACCCCGCCCCACTTATGGAATAGGTCCGACTTTAAAAAGTATCGTTTCGCTCCCGTGTTACCTGACGGAATCAATTCTCCAATTGGAATACAACGGCTTAATCTGCCAGAGATGCTATGTTTGGCTGTGGCGATAATATCTGCTTCAGTGTAAGTTACCCTAGTGTGCGCATTTTCATCCCCAAGGCGGTGGTCCGGGAATAGATCGACTGCTCTCCTAGGTTTCATTGCTAGAATATAGATGCCAATGATTGCGTAGATCAACTCAGATTTTTCAAAGCCTTGAGTTTTTCGTGGGTCTAGGCTTGAATAAAAAACAATTAAATCATCTTCATTTAAAGCTAGAAGTGGTGAGCCTCTATAGCTTATTTTGCCATTTAACTGCTGACCGCAGATATCGCCATACGTAAGATACGAGAAATCCGGATCGAGGTGAGCAGTTTCACCCTTGGTGAACGGTCTCAAAGGTTTACCAAGTTTCTGGCAGGGTTCAACGAAATCAGCAAAATCCTTTTTTAAGATGGATTGATTTAGCTCGATAATCGGAACATAAGCAAACTCGTTGGTAAGTGGATTAACCGGAGCTACCCATGAGCCACTTTCTTTACTTGAATCGATACCAACTCGTATTAAGAGCCCTTTGCGCATTACTTCTCCGTTTAAGCTACCTCAGATTCGAGTATTGTTCCATTCAGGTTGATTGAAACTTTGTTATCTCTATTGCAAAGTTGAATTATTTGAAGTTTAGCCAAATTCTAGTTTTAAGAGAGAGATACAGATTCTTCCCTATTGCCCTTTAATAAGGTTTTTAATTTCCCTGATTATATTCTTATTTTCTGATAAAACCTTGCCTATTTCGGGTTCATCCAAAATTAAGCAGCTTGCCTGATATATATTAGGCAAAATATATTTTATATTGCCTTCAACCTTCTTTTCGCCCTGTCTCTTCCGAAAATTAATTATTTGTAAAATATTTTTAATACCAGTTTCGAAATAATTACAATATGCCTTAATGTCTTCTTTATTAGAGCTATCTGGGCACATCTGATTTAAGCACTCGATCCTATAATTATCTATCTGACTGGGGTCGCCTTCGTAACCTAAAGTTTCTAGTAGTTCTTTCTGCAGGTTTTCCAATTTTAATTTTTCTGAGTATTTAATATACGTAAAGACTGAAAGTTTCAATAACCATTTCACTTCTTTATACAATTCCGGTTTGTACTTTCGATAATTATAACTGCCGGTCTGTTGATTTCTAGACTTAGATTCAAGTTGTTCTAGTTGAATGATGAGCTTCTGAATCTCTCTGGCATTTCCTATAGTATTAGGCCGTAAAGTTAAAGCAGCCCGCATCAATTGACGGGTTTCCTTCTCAAGTTTCCCTTCGTATTTATTTTCAATGATGTCCATCAAATTGTAAAAGTGTTTTATTCTGAGGTTAATGGGTGGTATTTCGACCGGAGATAGACTGTAACTATCTCCGTGTTGTGCAAATTTAAGATCAGAAATATGTATCCCAGCCTTTTGCAACGGCATGTCTTTGTGGGCTTTTGTATTATTATCCTCGATCAATAAGTCAGCTAATTTATTTTCCGTGTAGAGCATATTTATGCGCTCAAGATTATTACCTTCAAAGACATTCTCTTTAAAAATATTATAGAGGCAGTCTATATTATCTGAAATTTCGAATATATTACCTTGTGTTTTTTCAGAATTAATCGATGGCAATCTTAAGACTCTGCCAATTTGTTGTTCGAACAATCGCATGCTTAAAGTAGGCCTAAGTAGAATTAAGTTTTCTAAATCCGGATAGTCAAATCCTTCAGTTAGCATACCGACTGTACACAAAACAAAAGGTGGTTTACCAGCAGTCTTAAAAGCTTTCAGTATTTCATTCTGTTCTCTGTTGGGTATTTCTGAGCACAGATAAACCGTATCTTTGAAAAAACCATTATTTTTATAATTAGAAAATGAAAAGGTACAATCAATTTTATCAACAACTTCTTTGTTAAAGATAGCAGCGCAAATTTTCGCATGAAAGGAAGCTACTTTATCAGGGCTTTCTCTGTCTCGAGAGGTAATATTTTTGGTCGGAGCGCAAAATATCAACGTTTTAGATGAGTGGGTATTTATCTGCTCATCGCATATTCTTTTAGCTAAATTCGTTCTTCTAATGATTCTGTCAATATGTTCGTCTGATGCACAATTTATATAAAGATCATTTTGTTCTAAAGCTTTAAGACCTTCTGT
This sequence comes from Dehalococcoides sp., assembly GCF_041654235.1. NCBI lineage: Bacteria > Bacillati > Chloroflexota > Dehalococcoidia > Dehalococcoidales > Dehalococcoidaceae > Dehalococcoides > Dehalococcoides sp. The sequence goes on from NZ_JBAZDW010000003.1 coordinate 41,329, forward strand.
AAAATCAAAAAGATCCAAGATGCTTTCATTATTGCGGATAATTGTATAGTTTAATTCAGCAAGCTGACCCTCTGCGATACACATACTCAGATTTTTACTGAATATTTCGTTCATTTCGGCTGAAATATCCTCAACAAATTTAAGGTGCCCGATTACTCCTTGAAATGGGGTAGCCGTCATACCGAATATTTTTGTCTGTCTATTGTTTTTATCAATCTCTTCGATGAAGGTGTTGCCTTTATTCTCAATGAAATTATGAATCTCATCGATGATAACTATATCAGCTTTTCGACTTAAATATCCTCGGAGCTCTTCGTTCTTATTGATAGATTGAAGTGAAGCAAAGATTATTTTTCCGCTTTTTGAAGGGTTATTATCCGGCTCAACAAATCTTTTTAAATCGTTTATACCAGCTTTAGCATGTTTTGAGGACAAAGCTATACTGTTAGGGAATAATGGCAACTGGTTATCCACGTTCTTGTAAAATGTTTGATCTAGCAATTGGTTATTTGCTGAAACTACGAATAGAACAACTTTGCCCTGTTCATAATATTTTTTCATTATGTGTTTAGCTAAAAATGTTTTTCCCCATCCAGTTGGCACCTTGATATATCCCATTTTATTATCTTCGAGATATTCAATAATCAAAGAAATTATCTGTTTTTTCTCTTCATTCAATTTAGGTAATTCAATTTTGTCCAATTTACTTATCCGTTTCTTCCACGAGATCTTAAATGTTAGCAACTGAATATAGCAGCTTAGCTTACGGAATGTTTTTATACATAAAATATGGTGCTACTTATTAATTACCGTATCGTTTAAGCATCTCCCTGGCGGTTTCTATCACTTTTACCCTTAGTTCTCTCGGTTCCAAAACCTCCACCCGTTCCCCCCAGCTTAGCACCCAGGACACAAAATCAGGCGTATCGGCTAGCCGAAAGCTGACCAGTACAGACTGGTCCGGCAGGGTTTCGTTTACCTGAGAGGGATGGAAAATGGTCTCAGTCATTATCCGGCCCACTTCCGGGGTAAAGCTGAGCTTTATATCTTTCACTTCGCCGTCTACTAGTATTCCCCAATAGGGAGAGTGGTATTTATCAATGTCAAAATCCCGGGGTATTGCATACTTATCATCCAGTATCTTTATGGACTGAATACGCTCTAGTTTAAAGGTGCGCATTTCGTTGCTTTTACCGCAGTGGCCGATCAGGTAAGCAGAATGTCCGGCGGCTGCCGGTTCTATAAAATAGGGAGAGACTTCCCGGGTGGAGCAGTCTTTCTTACCCAGCGTCCAATAAGAAATCTGTACTTTTCGTTGTTCCGCCCAGGCCCGGCAAAGTAGAGCCATAGTTTGTATATTCTCTTTATCAGCTGCTTTGTCGTGCATTTTATCCAGTGTTTGGCTTATCTGATGCTGAAAGGGAGCAGGCATTACGGAGTTGAGCTTGGTAAAGGTGGACTCAATATCCGGGTTATAGGTGCAACTGTAACCGAAAAGCAGGCGGGTAGCCAGAAAGACAGATAGTCCTTCGGTCAGGGTAAAATGAATCGGGGGCAGGAAATAGTTATCTGCTATATGGTAGCCGTTTTTGTCGGTGATAAGGGGTATTTTGAGAGTGGTTTCAAGTTCGTTCAAGTCACGGTAGGAAGTTCTCTTGGAAACTTGGCATAAGCGGGCGATATCTTTGACCTGAATGCCGTTAGGGTTCTGGTAAAGCAGGTGTTCAACCTTTAAAAGCCTAGCTGAACAATTCTGTTTTCCGTCTTCATTGACCAGACTCATGTTCGCCTCACATTTCTGTTGATTATATAACTCCGGGTTGGGTTTGGATAGATACATCTGTGGTTAATGCAAGTAAATTTTGGTTTTAATGGGTAAATTAAAGAAGCCAGTGTCTACTCGCTATCCGCCGGGGTTATCTTAAGGCTAAAGGCGTATTTTCGCATAAACAGGTTTGGACAAGCGTTAGCCGCACACAAAGAAGCTTCGCTGAAAGAGTGGGCCAGCATAATTCCCTGTATCTTGGCAAGCTTTTTAAATGAGCCGGACCGGTACCAGTTAGGCTGGCCGGATAATTCCTGCTGAACCGGGATATTTAAGAGGGTTTTTCCCAGCCATTCCACGTAGGCAAGCAGACGGCCCACATCTTCAGCTGTGGCTTCAGCCGGGACAATTTCCAATACAAAAAGTTCAGTTTCCTGCTCATTAACAAGCATCAACTGGGCCTGACCAACTGCCAAATTAGCTTCGCGGGCGTGGAATTTCAAGGGTTGATTCAAGCCGGTATTCAGCAGTTCAGGCTGTTTCTCCAAGATGTTTATTATCTGTTCTATTTGCCTATCGGTTTCGTTATCATTCCAGACCATTTAATCCTCCTTTGGGGATGGTAAATACTTATATTAAACCAAAGTTGTGACAGCTGTCTGTCACAGAAAAATTCTTTAAAAAAGTGTGACATATACCTGTCACAGGCTATGGTTATAATCTGCTTTATTTGGATAAAGGTGATAAATATGGAAGAAATACTGGATGAGGAGGAAATGCTGGAAGCGGCCTTGGATGGAGATGACTGGCAGCCGATGTCAAAACAACTTCATCTTAAACGCCAGAAGAAAAACCAGACGGATATAGACCAGTTCTTTAGCGAGGCTCATCGTTGTTATGCCACTGTTGCTCTTGAAAACTACTATGGTGATTTGCTGGCTTGGACAGTAGAAACTTATTTAAAGAGAGCCGGCTGGGATATTTACTGCAAACTGGGTTACCGGGAAGACCAGCCCAGCTACGCCAATATTCAGATTTCCCCCGAAACCACTCTGAATCTGATGACAAATGGTCAGATACTTATATCCCGGAATGAAACCCGTCTGGTTTTAACTCTGGATGGCAACTGTCGGGGTGCTACTTTGCAACTGGAGGCGGAACGTGGTAACCAAGCCCTGCTGGATGACTTTGCCGTCCAGGTTGAGGCTTTAGCCAAAAAGGAGAACTTTTACAAAGGGAAGTGTATCAGTTTTGGGGGTGTACTTCGCTTTCTCAAGCCCGGTTCTCAAAGTTGGGACAGTATTATCCTTGAGGAATCTGTAAAGGATGATATTTACCTGAACTCGGTTCAGTTTCTGAAACAACAGGACAGGCTTTCCCGTTTGGGCATACCCAAGAAAAGAGGTCTGCTGCTGGCTGGTGAGCCTGGCACCGGCAAAACAATAGTGTGCAAAGCCCTTATGTCTGGAGCCAAAGATATTACCTGCATAACCACCGACTGCTACCAGTTGCGGGAAGCTTGGTATGTAGATGAATTATACGAAATTGCCCGCGAACTCAGTCCGTCGATTGTGTTTATAGAAGACTTGGATTTAATAGGCAAAAGCAGGGACGAATACGGGAATGAAGCTGCTACACCCTTGAGTGCTTTGCTGGCGGCACTGGACGGGTTGGAAACCAACCTCGGGGTAGTCACCATCGCCACCACCAATTTTCTGGATTCACTGGATAATGCCCTGATAAGGCGCCCTTCCCGTTTTGACCGGGTTATTACCTTGAAGCGGCCTGACCTGTCCCAGCGGCAGGAGATTATAAACCGGCTCTGCCGCAAGATTCGTTTATCACCGGATGCCAGGCTTTATCTGGCTCGCCATAGCGAATGTTATACCCCCGCCCAGTTGCAGGAGGTCGTTTTCAGTCTGGCTATTGAATGCCAAACCAAAAGTAATACACAGAATAACCTCTTGCAGATTGGTCAGGCCGATATTGATAAAGCCCTGCGGCATATCTACGGGATAAAAAACAGCCATTTAGGCTTTATTCAGGCAACTAGAAGAAAGGAAAACGAATGAACTGGTTTAAAAGACACCTCCACTGGAGTTTGGTGCTGGGTTGGGTGATTCCTATAGCTCTCTGGTATCTGGCTATTTTTATCACCTCTCAGGTCGCTTCGGCTCAGCAACAGGTACTGGACGAAACCGTTTGGCTGGATATCTACTATGTTTTTGTAATGGCATATGTTGTCTGGCTGTTGGTTTTGGTGGGCTGGGTACTCAGGCAGAAAGGGCGGAGCCTGGTCTGGTTATTATTACTATTTGTCCCGTTCGGCTGGCTAGCCCCTTTCATGCTTGATAACCGAAGAAACTCTGTATTGTTTTCCACACAAACTGCGGGTAAAAATACCCTTTCAGCTTTGAAGAAAACGCCAGAAATAAATAAAAAGGGAAATCAGATGTCTTTTTGTGCCAAATGCGGTAACAAACTGGGAGAAGGTGATGCTTTTTGCAGAAATTGCGGCAGCTCGAGGCGGAATACTCCGCTAACCGAAAGCCCTATAATGGAAAGTCACTTGGCCGAATCTGCCCCGTCTGATGTAATTCCACTATCGGGGGAGCAGGTGGTTTTGCCGGATATGCTCCAGACCAAACAGAACTGGTTTAGAAGGGGGTTTATTGGCTTGTGCATACTAAGCGGCTTGCTGGTGGCTACCGCCGGTTTCCTGGGCTACCAGTGGAACAATACCGCTTCCGCAAAAGATAATCTCCAAAGTTCTTATAATACCCTTTCGGCCGAAAAGGAAGGCCTGATAACTGAAAATATATCCCTTTACTCACAGGTAAACACCCTTAACTCCCAGAATAGCCAGAAATCCAGCCAGATTATCAATCTGACTAACCAGATAAACGAGCTTAATGCCAAATACCCTCAGAAGTATTTTACGTCTGTAACTGTACTAAAAAACTGGTTGAACACTGCCGTAAACAAGGTTAGCTGGAGTCTGTCCGGTTGGGACCGAAGTTTGGCACTTCAGAAGCTGGCTCTGGCAGATGGCTATATCTGGAATATATCTTATGATGATTATACCAATACCTATATAAACGTTGTTTTTGTTGAGCCTGAATATATTTACTATGTCTGGCATGACGGGGACTATGAACTGAGAGGGTATTATTAGTATTGATTGGGCAGGTTGCTGAAATATTAGCTGAAGCACGGGTTGTTTATCCCAGATGCATTGGCTTAGTATACAGATAGCCTGCTTGGAAGTGCTGTAAATATACTAGTTTATCTGTACCGATAAACCGGGGGAGAATGAAACTGATTTATCAAAAAAGCCTGTCAAAATCTAAATATATAACCGGCCTGCAGTGTTTAAAATTACTCTGGAAATCCGCTAATGATTCTGTAAATATGCCGGAGGTCAGCCCTGCTACCCAGCACACCTTTGACCAAGGGCATCAGGTAGGCGAACTGGCCAAACTTCTTTATCCTGAAGGTATCAGCCTGCAAACTGAAAACTTCAGCCAAAACCTGAAGGATACACGGGAGGCTCTTTTAGTGCGCCTTCCCCTGTTTGAAGCCGGATTTTTAACCAACCGGCTCTATTCCAGGGTGGATATACTTAACCCTGCAGGTGCCGATGAATGGGATATTATAGAAGTTAAAAGCACCACCGAAGTTAAAGAAGAGCATTTCTATGATATTGCCTTTCAAAGGCTTTGCTGTCAGCTTTCCGGGCTTAAGGTGCGGGATTGTTATCTTATGCACCTTAATAAAGATTACATTAAAAGCGGAGAGATAGACTCAGCCGGATTGTTCGTTACGGAAAATCTAACCGACAAGCTGGCTGAATATACCTGTGATTTAGAGGCAAATATTAGCGCCATGCTGGATACTATGGATTCGGAAACCTGCCCCGAAGCAACTATTGGAAAGCATTGTGATTCGCCTTATCCCTGCCCGCTTAAGGATGACTGCTGGCTGGATTTACCGGAACATAATATCTTTACTCTTTATTACGGCAACAAAATCTGTCCGGAACTTCAGCAGATGGGCATTTTAGAAATCAGCCAAATACCCGCAGGCATAAAGCTGAATGCCAAACAACAAATCCAGAAAGATTGCGTTACCAGTGCCACACCTTATGTAAAGTCTGCTGAAATAACGTCATTCTTGAATAAACTGGAGTATCCCCTGCATTACTTGGACTTTGAAACCTTTGCCACTGCTGTGCCCATATATGATGGCACTAGGCCATATCAGAATATCCCTTTCCAGTTTTCACTCCATATCCAAGATAGTATAGATTCCGGAGTTAAACACTATTCTTATCTGGCCGAAGATAAGGGCGACCCCCGCCCGGGTTTTCTGGCAGAGCTTAAGAAGGATATTGGGCTGAAAGGGAGCATCTTGGTTTATTACGAAAGCTTTGAGAAAACCAGGTTAAAAGAGCTCTCGGTTGCTTTTCCCGAATATAGTGAGTGGATAAACAGTATTTTGGAGCGGATTAAAGACCTTATCGTACCCTTCAAGGATTTCAGCTATTATCACCCCAAGCAGAAAGGGAGCACGTCCCTCAAATACGTCATGCCGGCACTTGCCCAAATCAGCTACGATAATCTGGAAATAGCGGAAGGCCAGACAGCCAGCCTTAAGTTTATGGAATCTGTTTTTGGCAATCTTACCCGGGAGGAAATCCAGAAAATACGGATTGATTTAGAAGTGTATTGCGGACAGGATACCGGGGGCATGGTGGAAATAGTGAAGAAACTGAGAGAGTTCCTGAGTTAGGTATTTTAGTTTATTAGTTTATTTTTGCATGTAGGAGTTGAGTTCAGTGAAAGATAAGTGGTACGGGGATAAACGTGATTTGGTAAAGTGGGGGGTACTTCTTACGCTGGCTAAAATGTTCTCAGCCAGACGGATTCTTCAGGTAGCCTATTACAGGCCTGATCTGCCAGAAGAATTTCTCCAGCTTGAGATAGATGGTAAAGAATATACGCTTCCAGAAGAAGTGAAGAATCATTTCCTCAATATATCAAATATCAGGCATATGCTAAGTGAAACTCCGATAGATGTTTTAGCTGATGAATTCAAAAATAACGACCGGGATCTTTATCATCAAAACGTTATTAATAATATTACTAATGGTGCACATCCCTGTCTGGTTTTTCTAGATCCGGATACCGGGCTAGCCCCGCCCAGTAGTAAATGCAAGTTGGAATATGTGTCGGAGGATGAGATAAAAGCTATCTGGAGCAAACTAAACCGTGGGGATATTCTAGCCTGTTACCAGCACCGCACGAATCGAGATGGGAATGAAACTTGGGCAGATGCAAAGAAAAAGCAGTTTGAGAAAGCCTTGGATCTTCCTTATGGCAGTTCAAAACTAGTTCAAGGGACGAAAATAGCTGGAGACGCGGTTATCTTATATTGTCAGAAAACGTAGGTATGTCAGTTAACTATAATGTAAATTTGATAGCTTAATTGCCATGTAGTATTGCAACTGTTTTTGGTAAAATTCCGATGTATAATATGAGAAAATATTCACAAATAAGGGGAGTAGGACTATGGATGACCTTATATTTCCCTTTGGGCAAAAAATAAAAAGCCTTTGGCAGGTAGTCCGCGCTCCCAGGAAAGTGTTTATATTGGGAGTATATGCCAGTGCCGTTCATGCTAAATGGCTGAATGCTAAGGGTAAAGTGCTGGCCAATGCATTGGCGGTGGCCAGTGAACAGTATATTTTTTGGCGGGGCGAAAATGCCGAGGAAATAATAAGCAGAATACCGCTACCTGAAGGAGCAGGCGGGTTGATTTCAGCCGGCGAGAAATTTAACAGACCATCCGGCAGGGCGCTGGATAAATACCCTTCTACAACTGCAAACCGAAATTATGAATGGCGGTAAATTTGTGTGCTATCAGTATTGCGTATCTCTATTAATAATAACTTTACGCCGTTCTTCCAGTATATATTTTATCCGGAAAACTCAGAACTAGGTTGTAAAAGGTCTAGGATACTCAATTTGCTCTTTATTTTTAGGGTGGTGGAGACTTCCTTGGGGGCCTATTTATACTATCACCAGTTTGTGGACTAATTTTACTGGAGGACGTGATATTACTGAGGAGATATTTACTTCATTGTATAGTGAATTTAGCTTATCCCCCTAAAGCGGGTCTGTTTTTATAATATCTGTCAGCAAGGAAAGTTTTGTATTAAGTATTGCCCGAAATGTGGCACTGATTTCGCAATGAATTCAGTCTTATGTGAACTGCGGGGAACGACTTGATAATGGCAATCCCTGATAGTTGGTAACCTCATAGTAGTGTGGTTCAAGATAAGGAGATGTCATGTATTGTACAAAATGCGGTGAGGTATTGAGTGAATCAGATAACTTCTGTCCGAAATGTGGCAAAGATCTGTCTCAAATATCAAATAACACCAGGGGATATGCATTAGCTAAACCCATACCTAAATATGCTGATATTCATGGCTTGTCTTTGGCTGTATTAGTCACGTTCGGTTTACTATTGATTATTACTATAGGCTCGATAATTTCAGACTATATGCAAGTTGAGTTTATAAATCATGCCATGACCGGTTCTTCTATAAGTGAAGCTGACGCTGTAGCAAATGATAATCGGCAGGCTATATTTGGAATGTTGTCTTTTATTGCGATTATTGTAGTTGATGTCTTATTCCTTATCTGGATTCATCGAGCCCACAAAAACTTAGCTCCTTTAGGCGCTACGGAACTTCAATACTCACCGGGATGGGCGGTGGGGGGATTTTTTATTCCCGTAGCGAATATTTTCATTCCTTATCAGGTCACGAGGGAAATTTGGAAAGCAAGCGCTCCTGATTATCCGAATTATAAAGAGAGCAATTGGAAGAATGTAAGGTTGTCTTCGGTGTTGGGCTGGTGGTGGGCGCTATATTTGATTAATAATTTTGTTTCTTGGGTCATGATCAGAAGCTCTGGTAATTTGGATACTCTGGCTGATATTCAGGCTTATACAGTAATCGTACTAATCTCCGATGTTATTCTTGTTCCGGCCATTATCTCAGCTATGGGTCTTGTTTGGGAGATTAATAATAGGCAAACTCAGAGGTGTAAAGCAAAAAATCTGCTTGAATATAATCTGATGTGATAACGGCATGGGTAGAGAGGTTTAAATTTTAATTTACAGGTCATTTATATAAACAAAAGGATTAAACTGTGGATGGCTTAAAACTCTCCCTCGGATAGAAAAACATTCCTCTGATAAGAATCTGAGGACGGATGTAGAGGGGTTGTAACCGGGTAGTCTGCGGATTGAATTTGCAAACTGTATCGGGCAATTGATTGAAAAATATCAACCGCATGTAGTCAATGAAGGAAATGATCATGACGAATGACCCAAACTTGAAATTATGGGCAAAGACAGGGAGAGGTGGCGATTTATACTATCATCCGCTACTTTATCACATGCTTGATGTGGCCGCAGTGGCAACACATATGTGGGAACTTTTGAGTGAAGACCAACGTAAGAGAATAGGTTATACACTTGGCAATGAAGCACGAGCCATCACTCTGTTGCTTGCAGGAGGACATGACATTGGGAAAGCTAGCCCGGGATTTCAGCAACAGGTACCTCAGCTATCTGAATTAACGGATCTGCAGGTCTCAGTAAATGATCAGAATAGACCACATGGTTTTGTAAGCGCTTGCGTTTTGAACCGATTTTTCACGACGGTGTTAGGACAAATTGCAGGGGGGCATCATGGTATTTTCCCACGTTCATTAGATTTACGCATGGGCCGTGACATTCTCGGAAACCGCGAATGGGAAATTGCACGGAATGGTTTATTACAAGAGCTGGCAAAGGTGCTGAAAATAGATATAAGTGATGATACCAAATGTAAGCCTAAAATTATCGATCCATTTATCATCCCTTTGCTTGCCGGACTTATCTCAGTTGCTGATTGGATAGGCTCAAATCAGGATTTCTTCCCATGTCTGACCAAACCGGGACAACTGCCTGAATTAGTGGGCGATAAATATTTTGAGGTTGCAAAGGACAGAGCGGATAAGGCGCTTCATGAATTAGGCTGGATGCCGGGAGTGATCTTTGCCAAAGAAGCACCATTTACTCATGTTTTTTCGGGTTTTATACCTAATAGTTTGCAGAACTCTATCGAGGATATCGCAATAAAACAGACCTCTCCGTATCTTATGATCATTGAAGCTCCGACAGGTCAGGGGAAGACAGAAGCGGCTCTCTATGCAGCCGATTTGGCTCTTTGCCGCGGATTTGCCAGAGGTATCTACATTGCCATGCCGACTCAGGCAACCAGCAATGCCATGTTCAAACGGGTTCAAGTGGATTATTTAAAGAATCGCAGGCATAAGGGTAAGCTGAATTTACAGCTTGTTCACGGCAATGCGTTACTTGCCGGAATGGGAGAAGTCCGAGAAGGTGAGATCTCTGATTTTAAAATTGCTGATACAGACACTGGGGATACAAATACCGATATGGAAGCTCAGTCATGGTTTACCGCAAAGAAGCGACCGCTGCTTTCCCCGTTTGGGGTGGGTACTATTGACCAGAGTCTGCTGAGTGTACTCCAGACCAGACACTGGTTTGTAAGGCTTTTCGGGCTCGCTGGTAAGGTAGTTATATTTGATGAAATACATGCCTATGATGCGTACATGATTACCATACTTGAACGGCTTTTACAATGGTTGGCGGAGATTGACTGCACAGTGATTCTTCTGTCTGCGACACTACCGGAAGCAAGGCGAAAAGCGCTTATCTATGCGTATTCCGGTCAGAATAGCTCGGAGAATAAATGTTATCCGCGCATAACACTCGCTCAATCACGGCATTATATCAACCAGGAAACTAACGAACTGATAGTTTGTAAGGAAGTTTCTGTGGAAGATAGCCACTGCATATATCTGAATTTTTCTAGGAATGACTTGGAAATACTGGCTGGAGAATTAACACGTAAATTGGAACACGGTGGGTGTGCAGCGGTGATTTGTGATACGGTCGACCGCTCGATAGAGGTATTTCGATACCTGCAAGCCAATATGCATGAAACAGAGTGCTTGTTGTTCCATGCCCGCACATTACAGGTATGGCGGCGCGAGCGTGAGGATGAGGTGTTGCGTAAGTTTGGCAAAGGAACTAAACAGCACGATGGATCTTACACAAACCCTGACCGCCCTTTTCGGGCTGTATTGGTTGCGACTCAGGTAATAGAGCAAAGTCTAGACCTAGACTTTGATCTGATGTTTTCTGAGATTGCTCCTGTCGACTTGCTTCTCCAGCGGATAGGGAGACTTCATCGCCATTCACGTACTCGTCCGGAAGGCTTAGAGATGCCGCAATTCACCATCCTTTGTGATGGAAACCGGGGAGGAGCACCGCCTGATACTTTTGGCAAAAATATAGAGCATATCTATGACCGCTATATACTTCTCCGAACGTGGCTGGTGGTGCGGGGAAAGGCCATGATTGAAGTCCCTGCCGAAACTGAAAAATTGATAGAGAAGGTATATGGCACAGATGAAGAGATCTGCGGTCCGGACTGGATCGAAGCGTTGGAAAAGGCGAAAAGAAACTTAGTACATGAGCAAGAAGAATCGCAAAAGGCTGCTTCAAGGTTATTGATTTGTCCGCCATGTGATTCGGAAGATATTGTCAGGCAGTTTAACTGTGAGTTATTTGATGATGATGATCCTGAAGTTCATACGGCTATAAGAGC